>LKNH01000024.1 GCA_001564135.1 Halobacteriaceae archaeon Tc-Br11_E2g27
AGGTCTCGAAGCACTGTCCCCTGTTCTGTCTCGATGACAGTCTTCTCCTCGTCGGAGATAACTGTGACCGGAATTGAGTCGCTCACGCTAGCCACTCCTCGGGTTTGGTGTCGTAATCGATATCGGTCGCTCCAAGGTGCTCTACGGTTTCCCACTCCACTTTCTCCTCTTCAAACTCATTCCCGGTATAGCGGATTTCCCAGCCAACCTCTCTGGCTTCGGGTTCCTTGTTCCGTCGCC
Source organism: Halobacteriaceae archaeon Tc-Br11_E2g27 (assembly GCA_001564135.1). Lineage (GTDB taxonomy): Archaea > Halobacteriota > Halobacteria > Halobacteriales > Haloarculaceae > Halovenus. The sequence goes on from LKNH01000024.1 coordinate 241, forward strand.
GGGCTACCTCGATATCGTGGTCATCATATTCCTTTTTGATGGTTCGAAGGGCAACGGGTCGGCCCCAGAGTTCGAAGACACGTTTGAGGACATCCTTTGCCTGTCCGATATCGAGTGCAACTCCGTTGTACCGGTGTTCGAGCAGCAGTTCGTTGCGGTTACGGTAGTTTGCGTCGGCGACGACGACCGTTGGTTTCCCGAAGTTCGTAAACTGCAGCATGAGCTTCTTCTTGACATCTCGATAATCGGTGGAGGTTGCGCGATAATCTCCTGACGAGCGAGCATACTCGTAGGTGAAGTAGTTCTGCTCGTCGACGAACTCCTGTGTCAGAAACTCATCGAGGAAGGTAACATCGTTGTGACTTTCTCGAATCTCGCGCATGCGGTCCCATCCAACGGTGTAATCGACGGCGTCGATGGCTTTCTCGATGGTTTCGTATTTTTCGTCGTCGAACATATATCGCGAAATACGCTCTAACTCATCCAGGGAGATACGCGAGAGATACCCCCGATTCTGTGGCTTCACGAGCGAATAATGTCGTTCCGCAAGCCCATCGTAGGTAAAGAGCATCCACGGGTAGCGCTCGAGGTCAACATCGCCGTCTCGTGCCTGTGCGAGCGTCTCGTAATCGATGCGTGGGTCTCCTTCGGGAATTACATCCAGTCTGTCCGTGTCGACCGAGGCCACGAGGTCCTCCGGTTCGAGTAACGCGAGCACCTCCTCGAAATCCACCATCTCGTGGAAGTTTCGCCACGTAACTCCCTTGACACAGAGCAGTTGTTCGACCACCTGTCGCCGGTTCTCGCTGCTTTCGACATACTGCCACAACTGCAAGCCGAGGCTGTAGGGATTTAGCCCTGGGGAAGCCAGCACCCGCGACATGTGGTCGGCGTAGGTGATGAACTCCTGGCTGTCTGCGAAGTTCTCATCGGCCATCATCAGGGATTCCCAGTAGCTGGCCCAGCCCTCGTTGAGCACCTTTGTCAGCTTCTGTGGGGCGAAATAATAGGCCTCACGGCGCAGGATTTCAAGGATATCTTTCTGCCAATCTTCCATTTCGACCGCTTTTTCCGCATCCTCGTCGTACTGTTTTCCGTGAGCGCGCAGGAAACCGAGGATATCCGGCTCCGGTTCGGGTGGGAAGGTGACATCTGTCTCATCCACTTCCTGTGATTCCAGCCACTCTTCATCGAAGACCTGTCGTTTGACCTCCTCAGAGAGCTCCAACTCCTCAAGTTGGTCTTCGAGGGCTGCCAGTTCCGGGCCATTTTCGTCTCCATCCGTCGAAATCGGCTCGTACGGTCGGTACTGGTCGATATTATCTTCGAGACTCAGGATATGGTCGATAAATCGCTCGACTTCGCTCCGGTCAATTTCAGGGTCATGCATGTACCCCCGGATGGTTTCGGCGTGACGCGCGAGCTGTGCGGCGGCATTCGGGTCACGGCTGAACAGCGCGAACCATTCGTTGTTGGCGAAAAAGTCGGCATGTGCCTCGACGTGGGTGATGACGGCTTTCTGGTCAGCAAGGCTGTTCGAGACCTGGAGGAAGGCATGCGAGGGATTGTCATTGTTGACAATCTCGAACGCTTTCCCGCCCAAAAACTGGCTCTGTTTTTGTTGTCGGTCGTAGGTCATGCCCCACCGCCAGTGTGGGTATCGCTGCTGGAAGCCGCCGTAGGCGATGAGTTCGTTCATCTCGTCGTAATCGACAATCCAGTAGTTGACCGGATAGGGGTCAAGCCCCAACTTTCGTGCAAGCTGGTTTGCTTTCTCGACTGGCTCTTCGAGTTTTGCAGCCTCTCGTTGCATGCGGATATCTTCGGGCGTGTAGATTGTGTCGTCTGATTCACTCATCGGCTTGTTCTGTGGTCTCTCACTCATCGTTCTGTTCCGTGCTTAGTATCTCATAAATCGCGTCGGTCACGTCTTCGGGACTGGAAACGTACGCGACAGCGACGTTATCCGAGTCGGCGAAATGGTCGTTGACTTCCTCTGCATGGGTTGCGTTGATGGCGTTCCCTGTCGGTTGGGTCTCCACGTAGGCATGGAGGTTCGCATCGATTTCTTCCATCAACGGGATAACGTTCTCGCTGGTGTCGTTCGAGGAGTTTTCCGAATCTCCTGCGGCGAAGACATAGCGGTTCCACTCGGCCCAGGGATACTCTTCGTCGAGGCGCTCTTTGGCGAGTGCGTAGGCGCTGGATATCTTCGTGCCACCGCCCGAGCGGATGCCGAAGAAATCGCCGCGGTCGACCTCCCAGGCATCCGCGTCATGAGCGATATAGATAAACTCGGCATTATCGTATTTCCCCTGGAGATACCAATCAAGCGGGGTGAAAGTCCGCTCGACGAGTTCGCGCTTTTTCTGGCGCATACTCCCCGACACATCACGGATATTGACGACCACCACGTTCTTCTCTCGCTCCTCGATAATCTCCGGGTAGCGGTAGCGCTCGTCTTCCCGACGGAATGGGATATCCTTGATGCCCTCCCGGCGGATGCGAGCGGGCGTCGGCTCTCGTTCAACGGTTGCTTCCATCTCGGCGAGGCTTCCGTAGGTCGTCCGTTCGTCTGCGGAGAGTCCCTCGTAGGCATCGACAATCCAGGCCCGAGAGACGGGGATGCTCTCTTCGGTTCGCGCCCACTCGAAGACGCGGTCCGGACCCCAGCCGTCAATCTGGAGGGCGGCTCTGACGTACTCCTCGTCGAAATCCATCGCTAGCTTCCGCTTGAGCCCTTCCTTGAACAGCCGCTCGAAATCGAGGGTACCGGTTGGGCCGGTCCGGGTAATGTCCGTAAAGTCACCCTCAATCTCTTCGGTCACCTCCTTCCCCTTCGGGTCGAGGTCGAGTCCAAGTTCCTCGTCAAGTTCCTCGGCGAACTCTTCGGGGTCCATCTCGTAATACTCGTGCTCGGCGCTTTCCTCGCCGGGGTCACCTTCCTCGTCACCGTCGCCGGGTTCCGGCTGGCCGACGGGTTCGCCGGGTTCCGGTGTCCCGCCGTCTCCTTGGCCGACACCACCCATATCCCGCTTCTCGTAGGCAAACTCCGGTAGGTCGACAATCTTGATTGGGATTTTGATTTGGTCGGGACGACCACCGCTTAAATCGCCATACTGGATAAACTCGGCGAGGTCCTGGCGGCGCTGTTCGCCCACTTCCCGAAACCGCTCAAGGTCCTCTCTGAGTCCCATTATTACTCACCACCGTTTGTGTCACTCATTCTGGCTTCACCGAGTTCGTCGAGCAGTTCATCACCGTTTTCCGACCAGTTGTAGGCAACCTGTTCCATGACGTAGCGACTCGTCAACTCAGCGGAGGCCTCGGAGTAGCCAAAGTCATCGACCAGCGCCGCTATCGTCCGTTCTTTCAGTGATTCCGTTTCGGTCCCACCCGGTGGGTTGTTCCACTGTGTTGGGTCGAAATCTTCGAACGTCCGCTTGATATCTTCCCAGCCGTAGCTTCCGAGGACGGCTTTGATAACCGGAATCTCCTTCGGGTTGACATCGGTCACCCGGAACTCCTCATCGCGATGTCGCCAGGCGTGGCGGTTGAGCGCGGTCACAATCTGTTCGCTTCGGAACTGTTCGACTAGGCTGGTTGCCTCGTGACCGGCGTAATCGTCCTCGGTAAACCGCCCGAGATGCTCGATTTCGAACACCTTCATCTTCAGCGGGTCCGGTTCGACGCGCTCGCCGCGTTCGTTTTCGAGCATGTCGCCTTCCGTCCACGCGTAGACGTGTCGGACGTACTCCTGGACAGTCTCCTCATCCACGCGTTTGTCCTGCATCATGGCATTGAGAACGTCCGTCTCCTGTTGGCCGAAGATATACGCCCTCACGGGAGCAACACGCTCGCGGTATTCGCGAACTTCGCCCTCGGTGAATACTGGTGCGTTGACAAGTCGTCCTTGCATCGCGTTCAGCACGTCCTGTGGCATGATGACGTGCTCGACCGGAAGTTCCTCGTGGAACCGGTCTGTCTCCTCATGCAACAGGTCGGCGACGAGGTCACGAGTATAGGTAATCGGAATGCCGTGTTTTCCATCAGGAGCGGAATCGTCGAACGTGAACTCCTCGACGTCGACGCGTTCATCGCCATCTCGGAGATAGCCACGGTCGAACAGTAACGCTTTGTCGACCAGGTCAAGCTCTGACGGGAGGTCGGTCGTCGCAAGCCGTGAGACGACCGCATACAGCGCTGCGGCTTGGATTGTGTGTGGTGCGAGTTCGCGCTCGCGGACGACACCGTCACTGCCGCGAACCGCGATTGTGATCGGTTCGCGCATCCACTCGGAGAGTTCATCCCAGGAGGCAGCGTCCCAGACCTCGGTCTGGTCAGTGAGCTCCCGTCGAAGGAGTTCGGTTTCCAGCGAGAGATTCGTCAGGTAGGTAAATTCGTGTTTGTCAAGCCGTCGCTTGAGTGCCTTGAGCGGGTCTTTCCCCTCTCGGTTGGTATGCTGGTCGAGTTGGTCTTCGAGGTCGGGATTCGAGATAATAATCAACTGCGTATCGAGGTCCATCCCGATTCCCTTATCGAGTTTGACCCGCTTTTCATCGGGTACATTGAGGAGTTTCTGGAGCAAGTCGGCGTGGCGGGCGGCGTCTTCGACGATGGTCACCAGTCCGTTGCCCTGTGAGAGGACGCCATCGTAAGAAAACGCCTGCGGGTTCTTGCGTCCACGCGAGTCGAGTTCGCGGAGCATCCCCTGCATCCACGAGCCGACCAGTCGCTCTTTCGGACGGCCGTCGTCTTCGGAATGGAGGATACCGATGCCTTGTCCCACATCGACGACGTAATTTTTGACGCGCAGATGTTTTGGGTCGGTCACCGCCGAAAAGAGGTTTTCTGCGCCCTGTCGGCGGTACTGCTCTTCGAGATAGTCTGCGGCCTCGCGGCAGAATGGGTCAAGTTCCCCTTCAACACGTAGCGGGATGTGGTCGTCAAGTCGGTCGTTCAGTTCTGCAAGTAACTCCTCGCGGACGCCGGGTGGGAAGACCGTGAGCGGATGGGACTGCACAGGGCTCTGGTACCAGTCATCTTCGTCTTCCTGTGGCATGTCGCCGTAGGTCAGTCCGGGGTCGCTGTCGACGCCCGCAACGTTCCATTCGACGGTGTATCGTCGCCCATCTTCGGTCTTTGAAAACTCCCGGAGTCCGTTGACGAGACAGCGTTTTAGCTCGGATTTACCGGTCGCTGTCGGCCCATCCAGCCAGAGGATTTTCTCCTCTTTCCCACGCCCCGCGGCTATCGAGCGCAGGTCATCAACGAACCGGTTCAAGACGGCAGTGTTGCCGAGGATTGCGTGTTCGCCGCCGTTCCACGGGTCGTCGAAAAACCGGTACCGGGTTTTCTCTTCACCCTCTTCGATGACGGTCCTCGTCCCAGCATCCTCGATAGCTGCAAGCAGGTACTTTGGTGCGTGGGCAGCGAGGTGTGGTTCCGAAAGGAGGAGGTCGACGTATTCGCTGAGAGCGAGCGGTTCCTCGTAGGTGGCGTCGAGGGTTTCATCCGCCGCCGTGATATATTGTCGACCGTGGTTGTCCGTCCCCATTCTGTGTCAGTCCTCCATTTCGCTTTTTGCGACTTCTGCACCGGCGAATTCGAGCACTTCTTTCGCGCCACCCTCGGAATAGCCCTGTTCCATCAGAGCGTCTATCCATTCGTTACGCTCGTCATCGTCCATATCGCCGCTTGAAACCAGTGCAGAGAAGTTGATGTTGTGTTTTTTATCCTCCCAGAGTTTGCGCTCCAGCGCACGGCGTAGGCGGTCGTTGTCCTGTGGGTTGAACGACTCGCCCTCGCGGGCGCGCCGGGAGACCCAGTTGGCGACCTCCTGTCGGAAGTCGTCTTTGCGGTCCTCTGGCAGGTCGAGCTTTTCCTCGACGCTGCGGAGGAACTGCTCGTCTGGCTCTTGCTGGCGGCCAGTCAGTTCGTCTTCGATGGTATCGTCGTCGATGTAGGCCATCACGTGGTCCATGTACTTTTCTCCCTGTCGCTGGAGTTCGTCCACGTCGTAGGCCAGTGCGTGTCGCACATCCTCGATTGCGCGGTCTTTGTACTCCTCGCGGACCTGTTCGATGTAGCGGTAGTAGGTATCGAATAGCTCCTCTGAGATGGACCCGTGGTTTTCGAGGTTGGCTTCGAGGTGATTGAACGTCGTCAGCGGCGAGAGGAAATTCCGCGAACGATGCATCGACTCCATGAGCGCTTCGGCAATCTCGTCCCCGATGAACCGTGGTGAGACGCCGTCCATTCCTTCGCCGATATCGACTTTGTCAGCTGCCTCTTCTTGCAGTTTCTTCACGTCGATATCGTCCGCCTCATCGACCTCGCCGTTGTAGGCTTTCGCCTTCTGAATGAGGTCAACAGTCCCGCCATCGGGCTCTTCGATGCGGGTGAGAACGCCGAAGAGGCCTGCCATTTCGAGCGTATGTGGCTCGACATGAATGCCGGGCAAGTCTGCGTTTCTGAGCATCTTTCGGTAGATTTCGGCTTCGTTCTCATAGGACAGGACGTACGGGAAGTTGATTCGTTTTGTCCGGTCGTTGAACGCTTCCATCTTTTCGTCGCCCTTTTTATCCCGGTATTCGGGCATGTTCGTCCGGCCGACGATGACCTGGTCAATGTCGATTCGGGGGTTATTCTTTGGCTTGATAGTCTGTTCCTGTGTCGCGTGCAGGAAATCATAGAGAAACTCTCGCTGGAGTTTGAGCAACTCTTCACCACTGAAGATGCCGCGATTGGCGTTACAGAAGGCTCCCGAGTAATCGAACGCCCGCGGGTCGGATTCCCCATACACTGCAATTTTGGAGTAGTTGACGTCGCCGGTCAGTTCGGTTTCGTCCTGATTTTTCTTGTCTTTGGGTTCGAACGTCTCGATAGCCCGGCGTTTGTTCTCGTCAGCGATGAGCCGGATTACTTCGACGTGGTTTGAAAGTACCTGCTTGAGGTCGTCGTCGTAGGCAGCGAGCAGGCGGTCCATGTAGAACTCGCTGGCGGGGTCAAGTGCCTGTTCGTTACGGATGGTGTAGGGTGCATCAAGTCGCTCATTGAGTTCAGCCAGAATCTCATCGCGCTGTGGCTGTGGGAGCAATACGAGCGGGTCCTGATTCATTGGTGAGCGAACGACATCGTCTGCTGGGTCCTGGTCGGGGATAACATCACAGAGGTTCGTCCACCGGAAGGTGTACATTCGCCCCTCATCGCGGGTCGTGTAATCCTCGAAATACCGCCGGATCTGTGAATCGAAGTCGGACTTACCGGAACCAACTGGGCCGAGTAACAGCAAAATCCGTCGCTCCGGGCCAAGCCCACGAGCACCGGATTTGACTTTGTTGACGAACTCGTGGATTGCATCGTGGATGACGCGGCCATAGAACGTATTCTTGCCGTCATCAAGCGGGTCTTCGGAGGCAAGTTTGTACTCGACGACGCCAGCATCCTCGTCGTATTCGCTTCCGTAGAAGTCGAACATGTCTGCGACCCGCTGGTGGGAACTACGGGCAACTTTTGGGTCATCGTATAGCTGTTCGAGATACCATTCGAACGAACGGCTCTGTCTGAGGTCGCTTGGAATCGTTTCCCGGTACTCCTGGCTCAGCGCTTCGAGGCTCGGTTCATTGCTTGTCATGTGTATTCATACCATAGCGGGGGCGCAACCAGCTGCTCCTGACCAGCAATCACCTGCGAGAACTCATCACGGGGTGCGCGGTACCGATACTATATTATATGTGAGTACTGAGAACGTTTAAGCCTATCTCCCATTCAACTCAGCTTTCGCTCATTCTCCCCCAAAACACGGAGACGGTGTTGGGAGTCAACGTATTGTTATTTGCCGAATACTGGCCACGTACTGGTAGTTTATAAATGGGGTGCGAAGGACATGACTCATACCGGTGAATCCCCAATGGGTGGCATGGAGTTTCCGGAACTTGCAGAGGGGTGGCAGGTCTGGCACACGGAACAGCAGAAAGTTGTGTTGACCTACCGTCCCGACGTGTTTGATACGACTGCCTATCCTGCTCCGTGTATGCCGACGCTGTATGTTACGAAAGGACAGCGCGGGCGACGGCCGGGCCCACATACACCACCATCTGATGCACCGTGGTACGTAACGCTCTATCTCGAACCCGAGGTGAGCGAATCGTGGCAATATGACTCGCGTGAAACAGCACGGGATGGCGCGCTGTCACGGGCTGAGGCGTTCGCATCCGGCGAGTATCCGTATCGGGAACTTTATCAGGTGCCTCGACCGGAGTATCTGGCCAAGCTAGACGAGTTGACTGGGCACGACACGGTATAATCTCCCAGCAAACCCGGAAACCTTTTGGAGTGGCTATCCGTTGTAGCGAACGAATGAGTGGGAGCGAGCCTGCGACAGTCCTCGTCGTTGACGACGAGCCGGATGTGGCCGACGCATACGCGGCACAATTAGAGACGGATTTCGAGGTCATGACCGCATACGGAGGCCAAGAGGCACTTGATATCCTCGATGAGTCGGTCGATATCGTTCTTCTCGACCGGAGAATGCCAGGAATTTCTGGCGATGAGGTACTTGACGAGATTCGTGAACGTGAGCTAAACATCCGCGTGGCGATGGTAACGGCTGTCGACCCTGATTTCGATATCATCGACATGCCCTTCGATGATTACGTCATCAAACCCGTCTCGCGCGAAGACCTGTTCGAGACGATAGAGCGACTGTTGACAACCTCACAGTACGAGGAAAAACTGCGAAAGTACTACGCGCTCACTGCCAAACACGGCACGCTCGTTGCAAACAAACCTGAATCTGAACTGCTCGAAAGCGAGGAGTTTCAAGAGCTTAAAGCCGAGATGGAGCAGATGCAGGATGACCTCGATGAGACCATCGCACAGTTCGACGAAAGCGACTTCGAGGCGGCGTTCCGTGACTTGGACGAGATGGACGAACCTCGCAGCCTCTAGCAGGCCGGATTTTCCAGCACGGACGTTTTCCCGTACCGTAAGCACTAATCAGTTCTCTCCCGTAATACCCTTCGATGACCCAGCAACTGCCGGATGTGCAGGCTGACCAGCCGGACATTTCTGTCGGATTGAACAGCGTCGGTGTTACCGGCGTCGAAAAACTTGTCAAAGTCGCTCGTCCCGAGAAACGCCCAATCGTCCTGATGGCCGAGTTCGAAGTTTTCGTTGACCTTCCGTCTTGGCGGAAAGGTGCTGATATGAGTCGCAACATGGAGGTTGTCGATGAGATTCTCGAAGAGGCCGTGAGCGAACCGACCTATCGTATCGAGGATGTCTGTGGCGAGACCGCAGAACGACTCCTCGAAAAGCACGAATACACGACGAAAGCGGAGGTCAAAATGGAAGCCGAGTATATTGTCCGAGACGAGACTCCCGCTTCTGGCAAGCCGACCCAGCACTCGACGGATATCATCGCTGCGGCGACGGCAACCGAAGACGGCACACGCGAAAAAGTCGGTGCACACGTCGTCGGGATGACGGTCTGTCCGTGTTCACAGGGGATGTCCGCCAGCCGCGCACGGGAGACCCTTGAAGAGCTCGGTGTCGAGGATGAAATCGCTGAGGAGTTCCTTGACCGCGTTCCCCAGCCAGGTCACTCCCAGCGGGGCCATGCGACCATCACTATCGAAAGCTCTGGCACGCCCGAGGTCGACCTTCACGACCTCATCGACGTTGCACGGGATTCAATGAGCGCACGTATCTACAACCTTGCCAAACGGCCCGATGAGGACCACATGACCTTCGAAGCCCACTCGGATGCAAAGTTCGTCGAAGACTGTGTTCGGGCGATGGCCGAAGGCGTCGTCAAGGAGTTCCCTGACCTGCCTGATGATGCCGTCGTCCAGATGAAACAATCGAACGACGAATCCATTCATCAACACAACGCCCACGCCGAACGCGTTGCCGAATTTGGGACGCTCCGAAGCGAAGTCAACGGAAGCTAACTGTTTGAACGAGTTATAAAAGGAGTTCCTTCGAATTCTCCCAACGAGATTCGAAATCCGTCTTGATATTTTCCGCAAACTCGGTATCCTTGAGGTCAATCAGCGCAAACGCCTCTTTTGGGTTCAGCGGATGTGGAACTTCGATACAGACCTCCGTGTGGTCAAGGAGCGTGAAGGTGCTTGTGATTTCGTCGGTCGTTCGGACTTCGAAATCGCGCTCATTTTGCAGATAATGGCGATAGCGCCGACCGACGCTTTCCGGCAGGGTTTCGACGACATCCGGATGCAACAGCGTCGAGACGGAGACGCCACGGTCGAGGGCAACCTCCAGTTCGTCGGCAATTCGTTCCCCAACGACGTCGAGTTCAAACCGAGAAGTCGGCGTCGCGGCGACGAAAATAATCCGTTCATCGGCAGCAGCGAGCCGTTCGACGAGCAGGTCGACGGTCTCTTCGGGACCGAGTGCGGCCGTCCAGAATGGCTCGTCGACGGGGTCGGAGGCTTCAAGTTGCTCTTCGAGCGTCCCCGCGATATTTTCATACTGGGAAATCTGCTCTTCGAGTTCCTCCCGTTTGTTCGCAAGCAGCCGTTCGAGCGCCTTTTCGGGTTCGACGGCGACGTACTTTTTCGGGCGGCTTGCGGTCTGACTTCGCACCAGATTGTGTGTTTCGAGGCTGTTCAACACGTCATAAATTCGACCCATCGGCACGTCACTCGTCCGCGACAGCTCTTTTGCCGTCGTCGGCCCGGTCTGGAGTAACGACCGGTAGGCACGAGATTCGTACTCCGATAGCCCGAGGTCCCTGAGACTAGCCATCGCCTAATACCTCACGCTACGGGGATATAAACTCTCCGCCCGTTTACGTGTTTAAACTCCCGTCACGGGGTCACCGGTATTACTCCGGTGCTGTCCGTCGTTATCCGGTTAGTAGCGATTCGAGTTCGGGTGGGGTCGTTGCTGTTCCAACAACAGTCTCCTCGCGGACGAGACGCGCTGTCCCGTTGGAAACGGGCGCATCAACCAACGGCGTTCGGTCGATATTGCCCGATGGGACAACGACGGTCTCGTGGTCAACGAGTCTGAGAGCTGCCCGATGTAAATCTGTTCCTGCTTCCGTCCCGACGACGAGTGCCTGCGGTGAGCGCAGACGGGCCGAGATGGTTGCATACTGTGCAACCTGCACGCCCATCCGCTCTGTTGCACCAGCAAAGGCAGTGATTGCCTCTCGTGCAGCGGTTTCATACTTATCTTCGCCGGTTAACAGTGCAAGGTCGAGTAGTGCGTCGGCACAGTCTGCAGTCGTATCGAGGGGATAGAGCGGTCTTTCAAGCAGTCCTGGGCCGGCTGGAGGTCCGTCGCGCAGGGTTCCCTCGTCTGTCTGTAACTCCGCAATCGTCCAGTCAGCGACTGCCCGTGCGGGGCCCATCTCTCCGAGTATTGCCCCTGCTGTTGTCAGGCCGGTAAGCACGCCGGTTTGGTCCGAAAGCAGCCCTGACTCCTCTCCGGTCTGGTAGTGTCGTACTGCTCCATCATCGATGAGTTCGTTGGTCACGTGGTCACGGGCACGCTCAGCATACCGCTGTGCACGGTCGTCGTCCGTGTAAGACCAGTAGCGCAAGAGGGCGTCGATTGCGTAGCCGTTCCTGTCGGCAAAGACAGTCTCATCGACCGGGGGTTCCTCGCTATCCTCGCGCTCGGTCGGTTCAAGGCGGAAATACGATTCATCACCTCCCTGAGCGCTGGCAAATGCCGACCCTGTCCACATTGTTGTGGTCAGGTATTGAACGGTCTGTTCAGCCGCAGTACGGTAGGAATCTTCTCCCGTGTAGCGGTAGGCATACGAGAGTGCGCGAACGAGTGCCGCATTTTCGTCGGTAAGTTTCTCACAGCGTGCGCCACCCCAGTTTCGGTTGCGAGCGAACCGATAGAACCCGCCGTCGTAGGTATCGAGCAGGTGCGTTGTGACGGCGTCTGCTGTCCGGGTCGCCTGGTCTCGCGCACGAACCAACGCGAACTCAATCGTTCGCGCCATCGGAAACTTGACGTCATCGCCCCACCCGCCGAACTCCTCGTCGTAGGCGGCGAGCAACTGTTCTATCATGTGCTCTTCGATGCGGGCATCGAGCGGTCCTGCAGGCGCGTTGTTCTCTCTCAATGCTGGGGGGACGGAGCCCGCATCTTCCCCCTGCCCGTCCCAGCGTTTACGGACGCCGTCCAGAATCTGTCGGAAGCCATCGACACCGAGCAGTGTTGCGCCAGTGAGTATGGTTCCTGAGGGTGTCAGAAAAACGGTTGAGGGAAACCCGCCCATGTGGTACCGTTCGCGGACCCGCGGGTGGCGGTCGGCATCGACGCGAACCGGAACAAAGCCGTCGTTGATGTGCGCGGCGGTGCGGGGTTCGGTGTAGGTCGTTTCGTCCATCTCCCGACACTCTTCTGACCAGCGAGTCACCAGCGAGAGCAAGAGCGGCTTCCCTGTTCGAGCGGCAATTTCGAAGGGTTCCTGGCCCCACTCGTACCACTCGACGTTTGTCTCCTCGGCGGCGGTATCCATGATTTGCCCTTACGTGTGGGTGGTTAAAGACAACACGCTCTCGACTCCTTGCGACACGCTATTGGTTCGCTATCTCGCAATACGAGGTATGCATATACTCGCCTTCGACGGACGGATGGGTGCAAGCGGCGATATGCTGCTTGGGGCGCTGCTCGATGCTGGCGCAGATTCCAGCGTGTTCTCCTCGGTGGAGGCTGCACTTCCTGTCGAGTATACCGTCGAGGAGACCGTGAAATCCGGAATCGCGGCTACCTCCGTGACGGTTCAACTGACCGACAGTGCTCCTGAAAGCGGAGCTGATGGCGCTGAGCACAGCCACGACCACGACCACAGCCACGACCACGACCACAGCCACGACCACCATTCCGCAGAGGGGCAGGGTCCACACCGTAGCTATACGGAAGTAATCGAGATTGTCGAATCAATGGACCTTCCGGAATCGGTCGAAGCCGATGCGCTGGCAACGTTCAAATTGCTTGGCGAGGCCGAAGCGACCGTCCACGGGACGACTCTTTCCGAGATACACTTTCACGAAGTCGGTGCGGACGATGCGATTGCGGACATCGTTGGGGTCTGTCTACTTATCGATGACCTTGGTATCGACCGCGTTGTGACCACTCCAGTATCGACTGGTGGGGGGACCGTTGAGATGAGCCACGGACAGTATCCCGTTCCCGGCCCTGCAACCGTTGAGATTGCGAGGCAGGCCGACTGGACTATGCAGGGAGGACCAATCGATGTGGAACTGCTGACGCCGACGGGTGCGGCGTTGTTGGGTCACTTTGCGACCGGTGTTGAGACGCTTCCCCCGATTTCGGTTGGTTCGACTGGCTACGGTGCAGGCGATGCCTCGCTTTCTCCGTACCCGAACGTGCTCCGGGCGATTGTTGGGACGACCGAGAGCACGCTCCGCCGCGAGGGGATTACCGTCCTCGAAACGAACCTCGATGACGCGACTCCGGAGGTACTTGGCGGCCTCCAGGAGACGCTTCTCGATGCTGGGGCGCGCGACGTTTCAATCCTCCCGGCGACGATGAAAAAGTCTCGGCCGGGCCACCTTATCAAGGTCATCGTGCGACCGGCCGATGCTGAACGAGTCGCGCGGAGACTTGCCGCTGAAACGGGGACGCTCGGTATACGTGAACATGGTGCTGGACACCGATTTATTGCAGACCGGGACTACGAGCAGGTAACACTCGAAATAGACGGCCAGCAATACGATGTCGGCGTCAAAATCGGTTGTTTCTCCGATGGGACGGTATTCGACGTGAGTGCTGAGTACGATGACGCTGCCGCGGTTGCCGGGCAGACGTCGATATCGGTCCGTGAAGCACTTCGACGTGCTGAACAGCACGCAGTCGACCGAGTGTCTGTCGACTCGGAGTGATGGGTTTTTTTAGTTGACTGCTCGTATCTGGCGATAATCTCACACAGCCGAGGTCGTTTATAATTGCCAGGGAGAGGGGCAGCTAAAACAGCAACTCTTCACGCTCGCAACCCGACAGTAAGTGTCGCTCCAGTTACCAGCCACTTTGATTTCCTTCGCCCTACTGAATGTGCCCTTCGTCACGAAGCTGGTCAGCCGCCTGCTTTTCATACCGCCATGAGATATCGGCTTTTTCATCCTGCCAGTCCCACGGCTCAACCAGCACGACATCGTCTTCTCGAATCCAGATTCGCTTTTGCATCTTACCGGGAATCCGGGCTGTTCGTTCGACACCGTCCATACACCGCACTTTGACGCGGTTTGCTCCAAGCATTGACTCGACGACGGCGAACACTTCGTCATCATCAGGCATGCGAAGGTCCGTTCGTCCTTGGTCATCGCTCATACCTGGGTGTGCGTTGGCGAGTTGTTTAAATTGATTGTTCTCGCTGGAGACGGTTCTCGTTGCCGTGCAAGTCGAGCCGAGACGCAAATACCTAAATGGGTGGTGGTCGAATTACTCACTCATGCGACCACTGGAGCGGCCAGCCTTCAAATCCGAGGCGAGCAAGCAGATATACCAGTATGTCGAGCGTCACGGAACGGCCGCCCGTCACAAAACACGGAGTGCCCTTGCACTCTCTTCGGAGGAGTTCACTGAGGAACTTGAGTGGCTGACGACCAAAGGCTATCTTGAGGATGATGGGGGAACGCTTCGCATTGGTCTGAACGCCGGTTCCGTGGAGGAACACCTGAGCGGTGACCTCGCGTATACGATTCGCCCTGCACGACAGGAGGATTTCGAGGGGCTTGTCGATACAATCCGTGATGTAACCGCTGATGGGACGTATGTCGTTGCGGAGAGCATCGCCGAGCGACTCCTCTATGAGGATGCGGTCATGCGTCACAACACGGTCGAATCACGCGTCTTTTTCGTCGCGACGACTGGCGGAACCGTTATCGGCTGGACTCATCTCGACCTGCCACAGGTTGAAAAGCTCCAGCGGACGGCCCAGCTGACTGTCGGCGTTCGTGAGAATTACCGAACCAACGGCGTGGGGAGCCAACTGCTCGAACGAGCGCTTGATTGGGCGGAAGCAAACGGCTACCAGAAGGTGTACAACAGCGTCCCGACGACGAACGATGAAGCACTTGCGTTTCTGGATTCCAACGGCTGGGATACCGAAGGCGTTCGGAAGGACCATTACACCATCGACGGCGAATCGGTGGATGAAGTGATGATGGCCTTTACATTCGACTAAGAAGGGCCACCGTGTGTATGCCTGGCACTGCCCGGATTTAACGTATCCATATTTATCCCTGTTGGCTTTGAATCACCAGCCAATGCAGACTGTCATTCTGGCCGCTGGACAGGGGACGCGAATGCGCCCACTCACCGAAACGCTCCCGAAACCAATGTTGCCCGTTGCGGACCGACCGCTGGTTGCTCACACGGTTGAGGCTGCGATTAGTGCCGGTGCGAGCGAAATCATTCTTGTCGTCGGTTATGAGGCCCAAGCCGTTCGTGAGTACTTTGGCGACCGGTACCAGGACGTGCCAGTGAGCTACGCTGTGCAGGAACAACAGCTTGGAACTGCTGATGCCGTGGCTGCTGCCAGCGACCACTTGACCGGCCCGTTCGTTGTTCTCAACGGTGACAACCTCTATGACCCGGGGGCGCTCGAGGCACTTTTCGCTAACGCCCCGGCAATTGGTGCCATCGAAGTCGACCAGCCCCAAAATTACGGTGTCCTTGAAACAGACGGAGGAACGGTCACTGGTATCGTCGAAAAGCCGACAGAGCCGCCAACGAATCTCGCAAACGCAGGTGCATATGCGTTTCCTGCCGTCGCAAAGAAATGGCTTGATGTGCCCGAAAGCAAGCGTGGCGAACACGAAATCACCGATGTTGTCTCCCGTGTCATCGAGGAAACCACAGTCACAGTTGTGGACTGTCAGCGGTGGCTTGATGTTGGTCGGCCGTGGGAACTGCTTGAAGCCAACGAGTGGAAACTCGCTGACCTTTCGCGTCGGCTCGATGGTGAGATTGCCGAGGACGCCACGATTCAGGGTGATGTGGTCGTCGAGTCCGGTGCGACAGTCAAATCGGGGGTTGTCATTGAGGGGCCCGCACTGATTCGTTCCGGTGCAAGTGTCGGTCCAAACGCGTACATCCGCGGGCATACCTTCGTCGGTCAAAACGCGTCGGTTGGACACGCTGTCGAAATAAAAAACAGCCTGCTCTTTCCCGAAGCCGCTGTCAACCACCTTTCCTACGTCGGCGATAGCATCCTCGGTGCGGAGACGAATTTTGGAGCGGGAACCACCGTCGCCAATCTCCGACACGATGACAAACCGGTACGGATGACGGTCAAAGGAGAGCGCGTGAGTACGGGTCGGCGGAAATTCGGCGTTGTCGTCGGCGATGGCGCGAAGACAGGCATCAACACCAGTCTGAACGCTGGCGTGGTGCTGGGAACGGGCGCACGGACGAAACCTGGCGAGGTTGTGACCCGAGATAAAATCTAACTTGATTGAACAGTACTGAATTGTTCTCAGTTGCTGTCATACCGTCTCGCGGGCAACTCTCGTGTCTGATATACGTTGTTTAGAAAACAATCAACCAGTCGCCGTCTTCCGCTGCGACGATCCATTCTTGAGTGACTTCGTCCTCTTCTACATCCGCGCCAGACTGTTCGACTGTCGCTTCGACA
>LKNH01000025.1 GCA_001564135.1 Halobacteriaceae archaeon Tc-Br11_E2g27
CACAGTTGTACGACTCCCTTCTGTCGATTTTAGAGTATCAGGGTGTTCGCGATGCATACGCTGTGACGACCCTTCCAAATGAGGCCACCGTTACCTTTCATAAACGGCTTGGTTTCGAACGCGTCGTAGAATTTCCAAAAATGGGCTATACTGAAGGCAACTGGCACGATGTTGCCTGGTGGCGTTACAAGCTTGTAGAAAAAGGGTTCGACCCAGAACCGCTGATTCCGTTTTCGGAGCTACAAGATGAAAAGGACATTATCTCTTGAGATTGTGTCAGTGTGAAAGGACTATATTGGTGTGCGTACTGAGATAGAGGTGGAAATAATCATTTTATAACGAAAGCACTGAATGCCGTGGAAGCCTACAGATGAAAGACCGTGCGGAAGAGATAGAAAATCTCAAAGAGCGGGTTGATGATATTGATCGCAGGCAGTTTCTCAAAGCCGCAGGAATAGCTGGTGGTACCGCAGGTGCACTTGGCATCGTCTGGTATGGCACTCGCGATGATGAACCCACGGAAGTTCCTCCCGACGATGATGACCCTCCAGACCCTCCAGAGATTCCCCCTGATGACGACGAACCACCGGAAGAACAGCCACCCGAAGAGCCACCCGAGGTCGACGAGGTCCCATTTATCGACGAGTTTGAAACAGTAATTGATGTCACAGAAGAAGGGGCAGATCCGGAAGGCAGGGAACCAATAAATCACCTGTTCCAGGAATTTGCTGATGATAGGACACTGTTTATGTTCGAACCGGGAACGTACAGATTTGACCCAATTGAGTTACAATCCAGGACCAGAGTAGGACTCGTCACGGATGGCGACGAACCTGCTACATTTATTCCAAATGATGAAGGATGTCGCGGTGGACATCCATATTTCAATTTCAACTATGTGGATGGATTAGTAATAGATAGCATTGACCTCGATTTCGGGCAGGTTGATTCTGGAGGACCGCTATTTATGTTTTTAGAGGGCGAATCCGTTATACGAAATCTCTCGTATCTTGGGTCATGCTCAAATCAACAAGGTGTTGTACGTGTTGAGGTTCCTGACCCGAATGGAACGGCACTTATTGATAATTTTGTTACTCACAACACAGATGAAAATCATACACTCACGGCAGTGTATGTGAGTGATGGACATGCAGGAGAGCTAACGTTCCAAAACTGTTCGATTGACGATTTCTCCGACAACGGCATTTATGCGTCAGCACCGGGCGGTCCAAATGGGAATGATGGAGTCGTTAATGTCATTGGTGGCACATTCCGAAATAACAATATTTCTAATATTCGATTAGGGTCAACTGGAGCGAGAGCTGAAGATGTGACAGTTATTGTTGATGACCAGACTCCTGGGTGGGGCCAACTAAATTCACGAGGGATACGGCTTCGAAACCAGGAACAGCAAGAAATTCACAACTGTGACATTCGGTTCGGACCAGAAGCGGCAGATAGTTTTGGAGCGATTGTCTTTCACCAGGCGAATGGTGGCGCCCGCGTGACTGATACATCCATACAAATAGACCGTGATGGGATTCCAGCGTTCAAAGCATTCCCTCCAGACGATGAACCGGAAACGTCTCCAGTATTTGAGAATGTGACTGTCTCTGGCGACGCTAGTGGCGGACCCGTAGCAGAGATTGCTGGGCGTCCAGGGACGGTATTTCGAGATTGCATAATTGAACAACCTGACCCCAACCGTCAGGGGTTTTTAATTGAAGGGTCACAGGGATGTCATTTCGAAGATTGTCATATCGAAATCGGCCAACAGCCATTTGCTCTAAACAGTTCAACAGTTACCCTAGAGAATACGCGAGTTATCACGCAACAAGGAGAACGACTTATCGAAAATGAAACGTTCGAGAACGAACCTGTGGAACTGTAAGCAATCGAGGTGAGTCAGTGGAACTTGTGGTCAATCTGGTTGAGATAATAAGAATTGCCTCATAAAGAGTGTGAGTTTTTCGGGGGCGAAATCTCGGAGGTTCAATGTGAAAGTCTCGTCTTACAAGGTGGAGAGAAGATTAGAAAGTGAGAATCATTCTTTGGCACGAAGGGCTACCAGCTATCTAGTCCGGCCTGGTGTTCACTCTCTTCCGAGCCAAATTCTTCAAAGCTTTCTATGAGTTCCGTTGGAAGGAGATTGTCATAGCTGGTAGCGGTTGGTTGAGTCTCACCGAGAATCTGAATTATCATGTTGTACTCGACTTTTTCAAGGTCGTATTTGAAACCGGATTCGCCCGGGCCCTTGTAGGCATCCTGTCTTTCGATGAGACCGAGTTGGGACATTTCTTTTAGATAATCAGCCACACGACGAGGTACATTGGAGTTATTGAGGAGTGTGCCGGAAAACCGTTTATACGTTGGATACAGCTCAGTACGAGAGATGGGTGTTTCACCACGAAGATTGTGGTACATTATCGCTGCTAGAACGAGTTTTTCCTGATCACTCAAATCATCTGTAACTTCATACACTCTGTCACGCTCTTTTTCCTCATAAGCTGCGCGAACGTGTTTTGGGGTAACAATTCCATCATCGTCTTTTTTTCCTTTCATCCCAGCTTTTTGCAAGAGGTCAATTGCATAGCGGGCGTCACCACCCTGTTTCCGGGCGAACGCTGCAGCAAGAGGGATTGCCTCCTCATCCAACATCCCATCTTTAAATGCCTTTTCGGCACGTTGACTCAGGATTTCCCGTAGTTGTGAGGCATTGTACTTCTTGAACGTGATTTCTTTCAGCCTGAGAGATGAATCCGTTTTTGATTGTATGCTTTCTTTATAGCCGATATCGTTGCTAATTCCGATAACGGAAGGGAGAACACTTTGGACTCTGCCGGTGTTTCTGCTTCGTGGAATTTCATAGAGTAATTCGTCACGAATGCCGATTCTATCTACTTCATCGAGGATGACAGTAACGTAGTCGGTAACGTTCTCCGGCGATTGAATGTCGTGCGTCGACTCGAACCACTCCAAAAGCCGTTTACGTTCCTTTGGAGATACCGTGAATCCTACTGCATCGAGCAAGCTAGCGGCGACGTCCATTCCGTTTAATCGCTCAGGAAAGTTAACACCGACTTCCTCAGCGATAGATTGTCGAGCGGTATCGGAATATGCTGTTGCAATCTGATGGCGGTATTTGGTGTTTTCGTACGTGAGTTTGTCAAGGAGGTCAAAAAGGATATCATATACGCGTTCTTTTGGCAGTCCCGAGCTCGGAAGAGTATCCCGTCCGATATCTAGTTGGTCATGAAGAAACTCATACTTTGGGTCTTTGAGGAATTCGTTCGTGATGGCAATCGCAGCTTGGTACGAACTACTCAATGACTCGCAGTTTTGGTAGATAAATGTAGCATAAACATCGTCGTATTGTTCAAGGGCTGTCTCAAGTTGTTGCTGTTTGAATTTGACCGACACCGTTTTTCCAGTCCCACTGATTCCGTAAATAAATGCGTTAACCGGCTGTTCGTTGTCAACTATCTGCTGGAATACCTCGCTTATTTCGTCGAGTTCTGCATCTCGACCGAGAACCTTGTCAGGAAGATAATCCTCAGCCAAAACTTCCGAATTGGCAAACGGAGATTCCTCGGTCCTGGTGAACGTCATTCTCTGTATGGAATTGGGAAGTGTACTGTAATAAAACCACTAGTTCATCCCTTTCATCTCTTTCATTCCAACGCCCTGTTTTTCATATCAACTTCGCCTTTTATAACCCCCTCCCCCCACTTTTTCATCCCAAGCAGTTAGTAACAGAACCATACTGTGGATATAAACCTCTCCTACCCACCCCCCACTTTTTCATCCCAAATAGATTCATCTATTGTGATTAAGACTCACATAACGAGTTGTTGTGGTTGGCATGTATTCATGGCTTACAGAAAATCAGGGAGAATGCCCACGATCTTCAGTCGTGGGAGGAGATCAATTCCACTCCATTTCATCACCCCCTCCCCCCACTTTTTCATCCCAGATGGGAAAAAAGAGAGGGGGGTCGAAAATTGGAAGTCAATGTGAGCAGGTTGGCTATGTTGTTCGATACAGTACTTTATTTAACGTTTTGCAGGCTAAGTCCCCGCCCTCAACGAAGCGAGGGCACAGCCCGAGCGGAGTAGGGCGGGGTAAGTTCACATATACGCTGTGTCGATCCTTTAGATAGACGTTGTGTCAGTCTAACAGTGTGAAAGTTCTCTTTGTTGAGAATTGTTTGCTATACACCTTGTGCATTGTTCACGCAGCGCTCAAATCGATTATACAGTATCCCAAATACGAAGTTGGCTAGAATATCCAAATTGAGAAGCGCCCGTGTTAACACTACAGAGAATATTTTGAGGGGCTAAGAATGGAGGTGATCAGATGTTATCCGGAGTATTTGGAGTATTCAGAGTATTCGGATCTGTACACGTAGTATTCATTCTAGTATTTATCTTCGTTTTCTAGTATTTATCTTCGTTTCATACCTAGACTAGAATAAGTCTAGTCTAGTACTATTATTATAAATCTTTTTTATGTGGCAATAAACTCTTGTTCTTTATTGGTGACCTATATGACTAAATAACTGCTTTCCTTCTAACCAGTGAATAAAAATAACGGCTTACTACACTTCTTGGCTACTTTACCCACTCTTTTTACTTTTCAATAAGCGTATAACGTAGTGTTGAATATATTTACTTAATATACACTCCTGAACTGTGGCTGCTTATTTATATACCAACGGTATCATCTCCCTTGGTGAATCTTGGTTCGGTCTTTTCTCACTCAATTGTCCCTCTCTTTTTTTCGCCATCTGGGATGAAAAAGTGGGGGGAGGGGGATGGCTTCATCCACTCATTGTTAAGAAAGAGTCCTGCTCAATAGTAGCTGATATATAACCAATAGTGCTGGTGGATTCGGAGCTAACAATGCAGTCTGGGTATTCTCTTGACCAGGAGCACGAATCTTCTGTGGATGTAGAATTGTCGGTTGTCATTGTGACCTACAACGAAGAAGATAGGATACAGAGCTGCATCGAATCAGTTTTTTCAGCTTGCGCTAATATCCCATCTTTCGAGATTATTCTGATTGATTCAAATTCTTCTGATCAAACAGTTGATATTGCGCTTGAATATCCAATCACAGTTGCCAAAATTCCGGACGAGACCTTGACAACTCCTTCTGCAGGTCGCTATATTGGCACAAAACTTGCAAATGCTCCTGCAATTCTGTTTGTCGATGGCGATATGGTTCTCAGCAAGGAATGGTTAGATGCTGCTATTCCGTTACTGGAACAGCCAAACGTAGCCGGTGTTGATGGCCAGCTAAACGAACCTCGTTCAAACGCAGAGATTGTCGAAACTGACGTCATTAGAGGAATCGCCCTGTACGATGCCCATATCCTTAATGAGGTCGGTGGGTTTGACCCATACTTACAATCGATGGAGGATATCCATCTAGGATTTACCGTTCGCGACGCGGGATATACACTGCTACGGCTCTCTTCTGTAGCGGGATACCACCCAACACGTCCGACGGTGACTGAACCGATTCGACGATGGAAAAACGGATATATGGAGGGGACGGGCCAAGTTGTTCGAAGATCACTGAACAATCAACAGCTTCTCTTCCAGTATTTCAGTCGGCTACGGTACCAATTGTTTTTAATTTTCTGGCTGGGTATCGGCATCTTCTCGCTGCCGTTTTTGCCTTTATTTCTTATTTGGTCGATAACTTCCATTATAGGGGCTGGCTTAGTCGCGACAAAACTCGGAGTTAGTGATATGGTCGGATTCTTTTTTGGGAAAATCATCACCATACCCGGATTTATTCGTGGACTTTTGCTCACACCGAAAGATGCAGATGAATATCCCCTTGAGCGTGTGGAACAACTCAAATTTGGTCCTATCCATCAATCAGAGTCAGCTCATCAATTCCAAGTGCGGCAGTGAAGCTTAACCAACAATATCTACTTCAAGCTGGTTATGTTGGTTAAATAACTAACTAACAATCACCACCATCTAGCATTCCTTGAGTCTCGTTCAGTTGTTGACAAAAAACCAGATATATGTTTGGCCTTCTCGGGCGTTCTCGAGGTACACTCTGTATAACAATGCACATGTCTGACCAGCCATTGATATGGACAGCGAGCGGCTATCTCCGTGGGTTAGCATTGAAAATCAGTTATCCGGCCAGACATTGAGAGTGGTCACGCAAAATCCAAAGAGAAAAATTGAGGTGGCAGGCGGATGAGTGGAGAGTTCCTTTACACAGACAGTTCGTCAAACGCACACTTTGATGATTCGGATAACTGCCCTGAGTGTGGTGGTGATTCCATCATCACAGATGATGTACATGGTGAACTGCTTTGCCAGGACTGTGGATACATTCTTCAAAACCGGATGATTGATACGGGTGCCGAATGGTCAGCGTTCACCCACAAAGAGAGTCAGGCCAAATCTCGAGTGGGGTCACCGATGACTGAAACGCTTCATGACCGTGGTTTGACAACAAACATCCACTGGAAGGATGCTGACGCGCATGGACAACCGCTGTCACCACGAAAAAAAGAGACTATGAAACGCCTCCGGACGTGGCAACAGCGTGTCCGTATCAGTAAAGCCGGCGAGCGAAATCTCAGACTGGCCCTTAGTGAAGTCAACAGAATGTCGAGTGCACTGGCGCTGCCCGAACAGGTTACTGAAATGGCCTCTGTCATCTACAGAAAAGCACTCAAAGATGATTTAGTCCAGGGGCGGTCGATTGAGGGTGTTGCCTGCGGCTGTCTCTATATCGCCTGCCGAAAGCAAAATATCCCACGCAGTCTTGATGAATTTGACCAAGTCGCGCGCGTTGACAGAAATGAGATAGCCCGAACGTATCGTTGTCTCGTCGCTGAACAGAATCTCGAAATGGAACCCGTGGATCCGCGGCAATTCGTTCCTCGATTCTGTTCGGAACTCGAAACAAGCCGACCTGTGCAACGTAAGGCAGTAGATATCCTCGAAGATGCCGCCGAAGCAGGTCTCACATCTGGTAAATCTCCTACAGGCCTTGCTGGAGCAGCAATCTACATTGCGGCAATTCTCTGTGAGGACCGCTGTACCCAGTCGGAAATCGCTTCCGTTGCTCAAGTAACGGAAGTTACAATTAGAAAACGGTACCAGGAACAGCTAGAGGTCGTTGATGAGATAGAAGCTTGAACTTGTATTGAATATCACGGAAATTTTGATTTCAACGAAACAGCGACACGGTGTCTTTGGCCACTGTTTGCGAGGTTAACATTACAGCTACCGCAGTATCATGGTGTCTCTCAAATAGTATGCCTGATCATATAGAGACAGCGCGGAAACCCATGACTTCAGTCGTAGATTAGCTTACGGTGACGCTGGCTCTGGCCTCTTTGACTGAGGGCAGACAGTATCATAGGTTAAATCTGCAAAAGCTACTATCAGGTGTGGTGAGTACTAATAAATCAACTGGTGGTGGGATCTCGGAGGTACGTCTGACAGGTTATGAACTAACAGTTATTTTCAAGCGATACAATTGCTTCTTCTTGGGCAACGACAAATGCGGAATCTTTCAGCGTTTCTTCATCGCTGGGGAGAAACATGATTTGATCGGAATCATCAAGCGTATCAAACGCTTCCCAATCTGAGATAGTATACCCAAGGTCAGATTCGTTATCTGGGTCCGAAGGTAATAATTCCCAACTGTCTTGGGTCATTGGGTTCTGTTCCCCCCGTGCAATACGATTCGACTGTACCGTACCGTCGTTATCCTCATTCATGATATGTACCGGTTAGTGGAAACCAGTCTACAATCGGGTAACCATGTCCTACCGTAATAACTGTTCTGTACAATTACAATTCGATGGCCTAGTTGAATATCCCAATTACATGCTGATTACTAATTTTTACAAATTTATCTGCTGTAATTATGGATTCCTTGACGGCCCTTATTGCACCACCAAATGGTACCGAATACCACTTTCAATTTTCTGGAACAATCGGTAACATATTCCTACTATAGTCACTTGTCATAGACAATTCAAGAGGATAGTGAGGACGGAATTGATTGTTCAACCAGTGTACGGAGCCCTGACTCTAACGATATAGACGGATTATAACCTAAATAGTCAGTTGCACGTGAAATATCTGCACAACTGTGAGTTATATCCCCGGGGCGGTCTGGAAGATGGGTTACCCCAGCCTCCGTTGAAGCTGCTGACCGGATTATTGACGCAAGCTCTTGAATGGAGGTTGCAGTACCCGTGCCGATGTTGTAAGCCTTCCCAGTGTGGTCGGTAGTAGCTGCCAGGAGGTTGGCTGCGACGATATCGGATACATGAACAAAATCACGAGTCTGGGCCCCATCACCGTGAATGGTTAGCTCAGCCCTCTTATGAGCCTGTTCGAGAAACGTACTGATAACGCCACTGTAACTTGCAGCCGATTGGCGAGGCCCATAGACGTTGAAATAGCGCAACGTTACAGTTGGGAGCCCATACAACTCGTTAAAAAGACGGGTATAGTGGTCGACACTCAACTTGTCTAGTCCATACGGGGATTCCGGGTTGGCCGGCTCGGTTTCTGCGATTGGAAGCTGTGATGGCTGTCCGTAAATGGCGGCACTGGATGCTGAAATCACACGAGTATCTCCTTGTCGGGCACTCTCCAGTAGTCGTGAAGTAGCTGTGACATTATGCTGGTGGCTTGTGAGCGGTTTCTTCATTGACTCTTCGACGCTCACAAACCCCGCCTGGTGAAAAGCGATATCCGCAGTTTCCACCAAATCGGGCAGCGAGGATAACGTCCGGATATCGCCTTGGACGAATTGCGCTTCCTCGTTAACGTTGTTGGTGGTTCCCGTCGAAAGGTTATCGAGAACAGTCACGCGATTATCCGCCACGAGTGTATCGACTAGATGACTTCCTATGAACCCAGCTCCACCGGTGACAAGAATATCCTTCCCTGTAGGTGATAATTCTCTCAAACGTGAGTCGGATTGGTACATACTCCCGACTTTCTCCCTTTGTGCATTGTTATGAACCAGATATTCCCGAGCGAAAGACCGGTGATATCGGGGGCAATTCCTGTGCTAGCCTCTCAATTACTACGGTCTTTACTGAACCCTTACGTTATAATGCACGTTTTGCAGCTTGTGACGAATGAACAGGCCCCATTTTTTCAACAACAGATACGCTCCCTGGAGAATATCGGCATTACAAGCGATGTACGCTCTCCAACTGGCTCTCATTCTGAAACGGAATCGCGTTCGCTCGCCGCGTATGCTCGTTTGCTCTCACGGACAGTCCGAGAAGCAGACGACTCATATGACCTTGTGCACGCAAACTACGGATTAACCGCTCCAGCAGCACTCTCACAACGTTCTATACCGACGGTACTCTCTCTTTGGGGCTCGGACCTCCTTGGCTCGATGGGACCACTTTCCCGATATTGCGCAAAAAAGGTTGATGAAGTAATTGTGATGACGCCAATGATGGCGGATTCACTTACTGTCCCCAGTCATATCATACCCCATGGTGTCGATATGGAGGTATTTCGACCGATTCCACAACAGAAAGCACAATCGAAGGTCAACTGGGAACCCAATACTCGACACGTGTTGTTCCCATACAGTCCATCACGGACGATTAAGGATTTTCCGAAAGCTGCGCAGGTAGTTGCTGGAGTGCGCAAGCAAATTGAAAGCCCTGTTCAACTGCAGACACTATCAAATGTTCCTCATGAACGAATGCCGTATTATTACAATGCAGCAGATGTAGTATTGGTCACCTCGAAACGAGAGGGGTCACCGAACGCCGTACGTGAGGCGCTGGCCTGCAACCGACCTGTTGTGGCAACAGATGTCGGTGATATTGCTCTCCACCTTGAACCAGTTGCAGCATCGAGGGTCTGCACCTCGTTTTCGGAACTTGTGGAAGGCGTAGTATCCGTCATTGATGACTCCAAAGGAGCCACTCCCAATAGAAACGGAATGAGTTCCAATGAGTGTGCAGTCGTCACTGGTCGCGAGCAAGCGAATCACAACAGCGCACAAGCGATGGCCCAACGGATTAAAACGGTCTATGAACGGGCTGTTCCGGGAACTGATGTCCATAACCACCCTCTCCCGATAAATAGTCGGTAAGTATGTGGATGCTACGAATTCGAAGGGGATGAATTACTAATCTCTATAGAGACCCGAAATAATTCAGTATGGCGACCAGACAGTTACTTGGTGAATTGGCGTTCACACACGAATGGTACAAATCGTTTCTTACGCATCTCAAAGAGGAAGGATACTCTTTTGAAACGTTTCCAGGGACACTCGAACAGAAGACCATCCTCCTTAGGCACGATGTTGATCTCTCGCTTTCTGATGCACTCACAATGGCTAAAATCGAGGCCGAGGTTGGCGTCGAATCCACGTATTGTATTTTTATTGCTTCACCGCTTTATAACCCATTTGATGGAGAAAACCTCCAGAAAATCCACGAAATACAATCGCTAGGCCACGATATTGCACTTCATTTTAGCACTCACAATTATTGGCCCAATGAGCAACCATCAAAAGGAGCGGTTGAAACACAGGTTAACAATATGATGGATGTGCTCCGAGCGGTCACGCCGGAGATTTCGGAGGCCGTTTCCTTCCATCGTCCACCGGATTGGGCACTTGAGACGGAGTTTGAGACGTTTATCAATACATATTCACCACAATATTTCTCTGATATTACGTATATCTCCGAATCCAACCAGCGATGGCGAACTGACCAACCTGATTTTGAGAATCTTCCTGAGCGAATGCAAATACTCGTCCATCCGGGGCTCTGGTCACATCGAGATGATGAATTCGAGAAACGCTTGGAGCAGGGGGTTGTCAACTCCTGTCGCTATGTTAATCGGCGAGCACAAGAGGAGTTTATCGAACCGAACAAAGAGAACTGATATGAACCACTCATTTGGAGCAAAAAAAGATGTATAGAGATCACACAGTCGGAGTTGTCATCCCAGCGTATAACGAAGAGGGGTACGTCGGGAATGTTATCGATAGACTCCCGGAATTCATCGACAGGGCCTATGTTATTGATGACGGTTCAACCGACAATACGTGGGCAGAAATCAAAGACCACGCTCACAAACGAAACGCCAGTTATGAGGGGCATTTTGATGAACTAGTTGTCCCAATCCAACACGAAGAAAATAGGGGTGTCGGTGGTGCTATAAAGACAGGGTATCAACGCGCTCGGGCCGAAAAAATCGATGCCACTGCTGTGCTCGGAGGGGATGACCAGATGGACCCGGAGAAACTCACTAAATATATTGACCCCATTGTTGATGGGATGGCAGATTACGTCAAAGGAAATCGATTCTCTTCGCCAGAGAACTGGGCTGAGATGCCACGGTTTCGATTCGCTGGAAACGTCATTCTTTCGTATCTTACCAAGGTTGCAAGCGGTTATTGGGGCTTCATGGATTCACAAAATGGGTACACTGTCATCTCGCTCACTGCGCTAGAAGAATCTGACATCGACGGGATGTACGAATATTATGGCTACTGCAATGATTTGCTGGTTCGATTGAATACTGCCGATATCACAATTGCTGAGGTCTCGCGACAATCCGAATATGCCTATCAGGAGGGCTGGAAAAGTCATATTCAGTACCGTGAGTATATTCCGAGAGTTTCTGGAATGCTGTTCCGAAGTTTCCTGTGGCGACTCAGACGAAAATATCTACTGACGAATTACCACCCGCTTGCGCCACTGTATCTGCTCGGAATTGGTGGGCTTGTCTCTGGCGTTTTTGGTTTATTGCAGTCGTTTGTACGTTCGCGTTCTCAAAGTGGAAACTGGATGCTCGTGACAATGGTAAGTGCATTAACCACGCTCGTTGCAGCAGAACTTGACCGCCGAGATAACGCCGCACTGGAAAAGTATCCGAAGGAGGATAGGGAGAGTGCTACTGGTGATAGCACTTTCTCTGAGAGCTCTCCCCAATCGAGCAGTAGTGGTAAAACGGTTATCGGTGAGAACCAATGAATAGCAAAAGAGACATTACTGTGTTGATGACGGGCGCTGGCGCTCCCGGTGCATCAGGAATCATCAAAAGTCTCCGGCTCGTTGAAGAGCGTGCTATCCGGATTGTTGGCGTAGATATGAGACCGGATGCCTATGGGTTTGCATTTGTTGACTCAAGCTACACTGTTCCTGCTGGAACTGACGACGAGTATATCCCTCGGATGCAAGAGATTGCAGAAAAAGAGGACGTAGATGTCATTCTCCCGCTCACAACGGCTGAGTTACAGCCACTTACAGCCTCCAGGGATGAGTTTGACGCAGCGGTAATGGTCTCTCAGCCTGCTGCTCTGGAGATAGCCAACGATAAAGCCAGGCTCTATGAGTATCTGGCTGACCAGAACTTAGAGACTGGCCCTGAGTATCGACGAGTTGCGACTGAACCAGAATTTACTGAGGCGGTCTCTGAGTTGGGCTATCCAGATAGTCCAGTTTGTTTCAAACCACCGGTTGCCAGTGGAATGCGAGGGTTCCGAATTCTCGATAATACAACCGACCGTCTTGAACGTCTCCTCACCGATAAACCTGATAGCGCCATCACGACTCTCGAGGAAATACGACCGATACTCACCTCCTCCGAGACATTTCCTGAACTAGCAGTGATGGAGTATCTCCCTGGGAAAGAATACAGCGTTGACGTGCTTGCAATGGGGGACAGCGTGGGACCAGTGATTCCACGTGTCCGCGAGCGAACGCGTGCAGGTATTACATTCGAGGGAATTGTGGAAGAAAATCATGAACTCATCGAGGCGTCCACAGCAATCTGTGAGGGGCTCAATCTGGAGTACAACATTAACTTGCAGTTCAAATACACTAGTGATGGCAACCCCCGGCTTATCGAAATCAACCCTCGAATCGCAGGCACGATAATCATGTGCGTGGGTGCCGGCGTTAACTTACCGTACCTTGCAGTCAAATATGCTCTTGAGGAGGACATTTCGCCCACGAACGCCGAATGGGGGACTCGAATGGTTCGGTACTGGGAAGAGTTATTTCATTCGCCTGCTGGAGAACTGGACCACGTCGCCAGCATCCAACCCAAGTAGACCGCAATGGAACCACAAACATGACCATGTATCGACGAAGCATATTGAGTGATACGTTCCAGCGGAACCAAGAACAGCCATGACCATCGACGCAGTGTGTTTTGACCTTGACGATACACTCTATAATTATGAACAATATGCGAGAGCAGGCCTCGAAAGCGCCGCTGAAACACTGGAGATGGAGACGGGGCACCAACTCCACGACGAGCTCGTTGAATTATATTTCGATGAAAACCGTACGGAGGGGACGTTTGATACACTCCTGGAACAACATGGATTATCCCCGGAACTCTCCGACTCTCTCGTGGACGCATTTCACAGTGCTACGACACCGCTATCCCCGTATCCGGAGACGGTCCCCCTCTTGGGTACACTCGCTGAACAGTATGAACTAGGTTTGATTACGGACGGTCGCGGTGGGCATCAAAAACTAGACCGACTCAACATTCGAAGGTATTTTGACGAGATTCTGGTCACGCCACAAATTAAGCGGTCGAAACATGAGTCGATAGTTTTTGAACAAGTTCTTGATTCATTATCTGTTGAGCCATCTGCAACCATCTATGTCGGTGATGACCCCCGAGTTGACTTTCTCGTCCCTAACGAGCTCGGTATGTATACAGTCCGTCTTCACAGGGGCCGATACACCGAGTTAACAGCTCAAAATACTCGACAGCGGCCCGATTATCGTATTCACTCACTTAACGCATTATGCCATATCGTGTCAACCATCGACTGAATCTCTCCTTTTTAATACCTCAATGACATTAGTCAACAGACTTTCTTTTCTATCACCCATAAGATTCATTTATCTCCAAACGAAGGATAGGTTAGGCTTGGCAGAAATAAGTATTCAAGCCGGTCACTATCATGAGCACAAATTCTACGGAGCGGATGAGTGGTGGGACAGCAAATGGAGATATGCCAACAGAAACAATCCATCTATCTGACACTGAATCGGTGCCCCTTGCAGTGGTTACTGTCGTTTCGAAGCTGAAAGAAACCGCCCAGACAGAACTGAAGCCGCTTGGAGAAGAAATTGATACTGATGCATTACAGCAACTGTTTACACCAACTAATAATTCGATGACGCCCAAGGGATACCTTGAATTCCCCTATGAGGGATGTCTCATCAGTATTGACTCAGATGGGCTTGTTTCTGCAACTTTCCACGGTCAGAAGTAAATCGTATCTTCACCACATGCCTAGAACTGCTCGTCGTTAGGTACTGGCAACGACTTCCCCTTCGCTCATCCACCTTTTAGCTCATCCATATCAACACCCACAGAATCAGTGCTGAATTGTGAATGACTGCAAACAGTGAGGGGATTGCCAGCCCAAGCGGGATGAGTGCTGTATATCGGGATGGAAGCAGTGGACGACAGACCAAACCAACGAGAAGAGCACCTCCTTTCATCAGGTATAGTCCAACGGCACCAGCCATGTCGAGAACCTCAACAGCCACTGGATTGACCTCTCTCAAACCTATTTGCAGTCCATGCACCGTCAGAGTAACATCCATGAGCATTGCAGCGATGACAAGGCCCCAGAGTTCACGTTCAGCTTCCAAGACTGATTCAATAAAAGGGTGGTGCTGGCGAGGAGTATCGGCACCGCTTGCCCCAGATGCGGTGCCAAAGACCTCAGATAGCAGGTTTCGGAGCGACATTATCCAGACTCACGACGATCAGCCAGAGTGGAAACGGCGGGGGACTGCCACCCACCTGGCGTTTTTACTAACGGATTGCTCTGCCTTTGTTACCAGCCTCTTTCGGATACGTCAATGAGTGCCATACGAACTAGCTGAGTTCCGAATCGACCTAATGTCTCTTCCTTTAGCCCGCCTCTTTCCTTACTAACTAATTTAAAATAATATTGACTAGTAAAAAAGGAAATGTTTCCCTGGAATGCGGACAATTATAGAACGTTTTATCCAAGCGATTACCGATACCATTTTTGCTGTTACCTATAGTTGTTATATCGACAGTAGTAATAAACTACTACCAACTGTAATTCATTCCTACTGTTCTAGAGACTCTTTACTTAGTCGCTACAAGAGTTATAACTACACCGGCCCCGGGGGTAACATCGCCAGAACGTCGCATGAGTAAAACAGTGGACCCACGCAAAACACGATGCGAACTCGTCTCCAAGATAGAACGACGTGAGCAACAGCCTGATCTCTGTACAATATATCAGCCGCATTCAGATGATGTCACTCAGATGTCTATGTGGATTACAGCAAAAGAAGGGTCGTTTATCAACGTTGAGCGGACACGTTAGCGGTCTTTCGGACGAGTTAAGACCTACTAGCCCAGTGGTGGCTGCCAGCACTCAACCAAAGAATCTCGTAACAAGGTCTTTGGTTACACTTGTTGATTCTTCCTCAAAGTAGAGGTAATTCAGTAATCGGACAGAGCGTTCATTGAGTTGGACGAGACCGCGGTCGGAATTATAATCAATGACGCCCGCATCAGCCATCTTCGGCAAATGACACTGATAGAGTCCAACGTACGCGCGCTTTCGCTGTTGTGAGGAAAGCTGTGATTGGTCACAGTCACACTCTAAACTGGCAATGTGTTCTGCCAGTTCACTAAGTGAGGCTTTCCCCTCCGTATTATCCAGGTACCGCAATACCTCTTGACGGCGGTCCGCACTCAGGAGCTCAAATACTTCGGATTTGGACAAAGTAGGCTCCTCTGTAGAGGTTTCCGTCTTAGATGAATTCTTTGACTGTGATTCCGTGTCTTCGTTGCTCGATTCAGAGTCGACCGTCTCTCCCATAGTTGTTGACTTCGTCGCGTGTGACATCGATACAACAGGGATAACCCGACGAAGTATCATAGTTAAATAGAGTTTATTCCATGCAAATCATGCGGAAAAGTATAATGCAGGTATTACTGATACAGCATTTTATATTGTCTTACGTTAACAAAAAGCAAACCTTCCATACTTTACCATTGTAAACCACTTCCCTTCAAGCAGCGAATATAGCAACCGACAAGGGTCATAAACTAACCGTCACTATTATATAACTCTGTTTATGTTATAACAGTAATAGATAAAGTAGCGTCAATCACCACTATAAGATTACAGACAATGTCCTCAGAAAAGCATCCTTTACACACCATGCATAACGATTGTTTGTTTACCCGCTTTCGTTTTGAACTGTTCTTACCTTGGAACGGTGCAACCCAACCTACTAAAAATGAATAGTAAACAAACACCTGATTCACCGAATAAGAATACTACCGACGGTATTGGTTTCTCGGCAATTGATGAATCGTCTCAACTCGGTATCAACGAAACGTTCGAAATATTGAAAAACGACCGCCGCAGAATGGTACTTTCTTATCTTCGGACCAATGATGGCTCTGCAACCCTCAAAGAACTCGCCGATTACGTGACTGCAGAGGAAAATAACGTTGATATCAGTTCTATCACGTCTTCCCAACGAAAGCGGGTGTACGTTGGACTCTATCAGTTCCATCTCCCAAAGATGAGTGATATGGATATTATCGAATACGACAAAGGTCGGGGAACAGTTACATTGACTAATAAGGGATTACGGATTTGTGAGTCACATGAAGGTTCACAGGTGGACCCTGAAAAATGGGCCTATGTATATCTCATTATAGCTGCCCTCGGTTTTTCTGGGCTTACAATCTCATGGCTTCTTTCATCACACACGCTCGGA
>LKNH01000026.1 GCA_001564135.1 Halobacteriaceae archaeon Tc-Br11_E2g27
ACCTTCGTCGCGATCAGCGCTGGTCTGTTGCACTTTCCGCCGGTGCTTTTCGCCGCGTTTCGGTACGATCTCGCCGCGATACTGCTTCTCGCATACGTCTATCACACGGAGGATATATGGCGTCCACGGGAGCGAAACGAGTGGACTGAAGTTGCCGTCGGTGCGGTGTTTCTCATCGCCGCGTATCACGCGTTCCTCTTCGCCGGTCAACAACATACGACCGCCGCAACGGCCGCAATTATCGTGAGTCTCACCCCGATTCTCACGGCCGGCTTCTCGCGGGTGTTTGTCCCAGAATATTCGCTGACCCCGATCGGCGTTGTTGGCCTTCTATGCGGTGTGACTGGCGTGGTTGTCATCGCACGCCCCGATCCAGCGAATTTGCTGTCGTCGGATGTGGTCGCTACGGGGCTCATCTTCTGTGCCGCGTCAGCGATGGCGCTCGGGAGCGTCCTCTCGCGCGGAATCGAGTCGTCGCTTCCCACGCTCACGATGCAGGCGTGGGCGATGCTCGGCGGGGCGATTCTCATGCACGCGGTGAGCGCTTCGATGGGAGAACCGTTCGATATCGGTGCTTGGACGCACCCAGAAGCGCTCGGCTCGCTGGCGTTTCTCGTGGTCGTCTCGAGTGTACTCGGCTTCTTCCTGTATTTTACCTTGCTCGAAAATCTTGGTCCGGTTGAACTCAACATGGTTTCGTACGTCGCACCTGCCATCGCTGCGGTCGTCGGATGGCTCTACCTCGGCGAAGCGATCTACCCCTCGACTATCTTCGGGTTTGTACTCATCGCCATTGGATTCGTCCTCACGAAGCGGCGTTTTATGGCACGGGAACTTTCCGCGTTGAAAGCTTCCCTAACGGCCAAGTAGCGTCTTGGGAAACGCAGAATCGTATTGGTGCTTCCCTGACCACCCGACAGAGAGATTGGTACCCAGAACATAGTCTGTGCAGGCATATGCGGACAATTGATGTAGTCCCTCCTTACGGGTTCACCAAATAGCGAAAAGGTCAGGTCAGGCCAAAGTTACGGGAAACAAATCAGTTCGGTATTTATTTCTCCGCCTCGGATTTCCTCGCTCACTTCGCTCGTTGTGGGAACCCTCCCGGCAAAAACGTGGCCTGTATCGTGAACACGAATATTGACAAAGGGCGACTAGAGGGACCGTGTGAAATCTTCGATGACACGCTCTACAATAGGAAAAAGACGCCCGAACTAAGGAAGCCAACTCCGAGAACCCCTAAAGCAAACCCAAATAGCGTCCGCAAAATCGGCCCCTTCGCAATCCGGCGGATGGCTTTTCGTTCGCTCGAATCCGAGATAATGAGTGGTGAGTTACCACTCCCATCAGTCAATGTGCCGTCGATACGGCCACTCCCCCACTCCCCTGCAGGGGCACGTTCGACAGTACCATAGACGTAGACCGGCTCACCAGGTTCCAGTCGGTGCTCGATAAATCGCTGGTCGTTGCCGTAATCGAGTTCGGTGATGACGAGATTGACTGATTTCTGTTGACTGTCGACATCATCGACAAGGTCGATGAAGTTGGCAATTCGCTCCGGTGGCTCCTCGCCTCCCTTCACCCGGAGTCGCCACGATTCAAGGTGAAGTTCCGGTGCGGTTGGTTCGACCAGCACTGAACCGCTCGTATCCTCCACTAGAAACGGAACTGCCCGACCACCTTTTGTCAGCGTCTGCCATGAGCTCGAATTACCGCTTGACCGGTATTCCTGAACCTCGTACTCGTAGGCCAGACAGTCGGTTCCGGAAAAAACTGCCGTCGCACAGTCTTCGTCGATGCGCGCAGTCCCCTCAACCTCGACCGGGCCGTCGTGATAGACAAGGTCACGGATCGGAACTGGGTCACCGGTGTAGAGATGATAAAGCAGCGGCAGTCGGCGTCCCCCGGTGTAGAGATAATAGCCGCCGATAAACGTGAGAGCTGCTCCGAGCAGCGGGAAAATAATCGTGTCCATGTACGATAGATTCCTTGCCGGGTATAAGAAAATACAGCAGTCGTTTCGCTCAGGAAGACGATTCCGTACAGTCTGTAGCGGTTGGTATCAGAGCGATACTCCCAGTACGCCACAAATGCGATAGTCGTGACTGGCCGGGTGAAAATAAAACGGAAAACGTTCGCGTCAGCCTTACAGGTCGCGCGGCTGGACCGTCTTTCGGTCGTTTTCTTCTGCGCGACGTGCGGCGTCTGCGAGAAGTTCCTCAACTTCGTCGTCGAGGGCAGCGTAGAAGTCAGACGCAACGTTCATGTCATCGAGCTCTTCTTTTACGGCGGCTTTGACGATTAGGTCTGCCATACAAGCGTTGATAATTCGAGGATGGTTTATAAGCTTTCTCGTTTCAACCGGGTTTTGGCCGGTCTACCCGGTGTTTCCGGTGGTTTCGACGGAGACTGGGTGATAAACCTTATTACTGAGTGTCAGCACAGGGCGGTCTCGTCGTCAGAAGCTCGTGGCAAACCGGGCATCTGATGTCGACCGCATCCTCGTGCGCATCACATATCCAGGAGCCGTCGGTGGTATCCGTATGCTGACAACGGGGACAACTCATCACTGCTTTGCGGCGGCGTCGAAGTCGGAGGTCTGCTGGGGCCGACCCGACGAACGAATTGGTTTTCGTACGGGTCATCACGTATGGGTAGGTGCCGAGCGAATAAGAGTGTGTTGCCACACAATGGTTTTCTTAACCATTAATGGGCAAATTGGTACATTGTAGGGCTATCAACGAGTCGCACTCCGCGACAAAACCCACCAGCACAGACAACCATCCATCTAACAGTCATACTATGCGCTGCTCAGACATCAAATACCACATAGGTGCGCCAGTTACCCCGTTCGAAAGAGATATGCATCTCGGAGTAGGTTACCGCTTTCAGGTCACGCGCGGTAACCCGCTCCAGTGGTACACCGCGATAACTCCCCGAAAATACCCAGTCATCGGTGCGCTCTGAGACGACGCCACGATTGTCAACGGGAAGGACCGACCGAACATCTCGCTCGTAGATGAGTTCGTCCAGATAATCGAACAACAGCGCCTCACGATTCTCCGCGGCGACTGTGAGCTCGCTTCGACTGCCGTCTGCAGGCCACTCGTCACACATGGCCGCGGCCATCCCGTTGGCAGTGGCGGCAAATGCTTCGCCAAGCGTCTCGCCAGTCGCCTCGACTGCAACGTCTGCTGTATGCTCCCGCAGCGTATAGTCCATTGCTGCCGTTAGGACCGGCTCGGTGTAAGATGTTCGGGCTTGGTGCCCAACCGAGACGCGTTGGTATGCGGAGGAATTATTATCGTGCCAGCCTCTATCTGCGTATAGTGAGCGTTCACGTCCAGCGGGAAGTTATCGGCTCAGGCGACAACGACTTTGTCGAACACGCCTGGCAACTCAAAGAACGCATTCGGGTCGAGGAGGGTGTCCTCAGACAGCGAAAGAATTTCTTCACGAGTGCGTATACCCGCTCAACAGTCTATCTCTACGTTGACCGCGGTGAGGAGAAGCTCGTTGGCTTTGCAGCCGTCCGTCGTGATGGGTATATTCTCTTTCTTGCTGTTGACCCAATGTACCGCGGCCAGGGGTTCGGAAAGCGCCTCGTTGCCAACGTTGCCGAAGACTACGCAACGGTCACCTGTCACGCGAGAACGACCAACGAACGCGCATTACATTTCTACGAAACGCTTGGTTTCGAAATCAAACGCCGCATCGATAATTACTACGAAGATGGCGGCAATGCCTACTATCTCCAACTTGGCGAGCAAGAAAGTATCCGAGAACGTCTGGCGAGCCGTCTTCGCCGCTGACCTCGATACCAACGACAACTGCTACTGAGACAACTATTTTTAATAGCCACGCATAGCGCCGCTATGGCCGACGCGCGTGTCATTCACGAAGGGGATGAAACACTCGATGGGAAATCAAATCGGCGTGTACTTGCGTCGAACGTTGATATTGCGGACTCAGCACTTTCACAAGCCAAAGGCCTCATGTTTCAGTCGACGCTTCCGGAGGAGTATGCACTGGTTCTCGAAGTTGGCGGCGACAGTCTTCTCCCGATTCCCCGTGGTCCACCACGACATTTCGTCCACATGCTGTTCGTCAGAACAGCACTGGATGTTCTCTGGGTCGTCGAGGATGAGGTCACGAAGAAAGCTCGTATGTACCCCTGGCGGAGTATGAAGATGGGGAAAGCCGACCGAATCATCGAACTGTCCGCAGGAGCGGCGGATGGAGTCGAGCCGGGAGATGCCGTCTATATCGAAACAGCGGCTGGCGAACGTCTTGACGCTCACTAGGCCCGTTAGTGGAAAATATTGCCAAATTGTCAACCCTTCTTAAAAGCAAAAACCACAAAGGCCAACTTTTTGTACACTGGTCCCTCCAACCAGTACTGAGGTTAGCATGACCCGTGATCGATTTATTCGGGGGCCACCCCGACACTACCGCACTCTCTGACGTTTCGGATGTACAGTTCCTCGATACGACACTGCGCGATGGCGAACAAGCGCCTGGTATCTCGCTAACGCCCGAGGAGAAAGCACACATTGCCCGGAAACTCGATGACGCGAACATCGATGTCATCGAGGCTGGCAGCGCCTGCACCGGGCCGGGCGAGCGCGAGACTATCCGCCGCGTGACCAATCTGGATGTCTCCGCGACAGTGACGAGTTTCTGTCGCGGCATTCAGAACGATATCGACCTCGCAATGGACTGTGGGGTCAACGGTATCGACCTCGTGGTACCGGCAAGCGACAAGCACATCACTGATAAAGTCGGCATGAGCCGCGAGGAGAATATCCAGAACACTACTGAGTTGGTCGAATACGCCAAAGACCACGACCTCTGGGTCGAGGTGATTGGCGAAGACGGTTCTCGGGCAGATATCGACTATCTCGAAGCGTTGATGGAATCGGCACTCGACGCTGGCGCTGACCGCGTCTGTTACGCAGATACCGTCGGTCACGCCACACCAGACAAGACGCTTGAGGTTGTTTCGACGCTCTCGAAGTTGGGACCAACGAGTACCCACACACACGACGACCTTGGGCTTGCCGTGACCAACGCACTGGTCTCAATCGCGGCCGGCGCAGACCTCGTCCACGGCACAATCAACGGCGTCGGCGAACGAGCCGGAAACGTGGCACTGGAAGAGGTCGCAATCGCGCTCTACCATGGCTACGACATCGAGACGATGGAACTTGATCAGGTCTATGACCTTGCCCAACTGGTCGCAAACAAGACCGGTATTCCGCTCCCACCGAACAAGGCTGTCGTCGGACAGAACGCCTTCACGCACGAATCGGGCATTCACACCGACGGGACGCTCAAAGATGATTCGATGTATGAGCCGTACCCGCCGGAGTTGGTGGGTCGAAAGCGTCGACTGGCACTCGGGAAACACGCTGGTCGCGCCGGGGTCGAAGCCGCACTCAACGAGCACGATTTCGATGCCAGCGAAGAACAGGTTATCGAGATTGTCAACCGCGTCAAGAAACTCGGTGACCGCGGCAAGCGCGTCACTGACGTCGACCTGTTGACGATTGCAGAAGAAGTCTGCGGCGAAGAACGTGACCGCCGGGTCGAACTGCTCGATTTGACCGCAGTCAGCGGCGTCAACCCACCGACTGCGAGCATCAGGCTCTCTGTCGATGGCGAAGTGCGCGAGAACGCCGCAGTTGGCTCCGGTCCTGTCGATGCAGCGATGAACGCAACCGTCGAGGCACTCAGTCACGAGGCAGACGCCTCGCTTGAATCCTACCGCGTTGACGCTATCACCGGCGGAACCTCCGCTGTCGTGACCGTCGAAGTGGAGATGCGCCGCGGCGACGAGACCGTCTCCGTGACCGCAAGCGATTCGGATATCACGTCCGCATCGGTCTCTGCGATGGTCGACGCGATGGACCGACTCATTGCTGATGACGAAAGCGCCGTCATCGCTGACGACTAGCGTCGCTCTTTGCGGAACACCTCACGTTCCGTCTCCAGAACTGGTTTGATGATTCGTTCCGTAGCAAACAGCATGCCAACAGAGTTTCCATCGCCCGGGTTTGGCACGTCTTTTGAATCCGATAGCTCTCACGAGCCATTGCCTCGACTCGGTCCAGTCAAAGATACCGACGGCGTTTCGGTCACAACAGCGGCAGTCACCGCCGCACTCCATGTCGGCTATCGCCACATCGATACCGCGGATATGTACGGCAACGAGCAAGAGGTCAGGCAGGCGCTCGAACTGTCGGAACTAGACCCGGACGATGTCTTCGTTGCGACAAAAGTCAAGCCGGAAAATCTCGCCTACGATGACGTGATTGGGTCAGCGGAGCAAAGTCGTGAGCGACTCGGTGTCGAGACCCTTGATTTGCTCTATCTCCACTGGCCCATTCGAACGTATGACCCCGAAGAAACCCTCGATGCGTTCGAAGAACTGTACGACAGGGGAGTAATTGAGCGGTTTGGACTCTCAAACTTCACCCCCTCACTGCTAGAGGATGCACTCTCGCGACTCGACATTCCTGTCTTTGCCCATCAAGTGGAATGCCATCCGCTTCTTCCCCAGCAGGAGCTTCGGGCATACGCACAAGAACACGACCACTATCTCGTTGCGTATTCGCCGGTAGCCAAAGGTGCGGTCTTCGATGAGCCCGTACTACAGGAAATTGCAGACCAACATGACGCGACGCCCGCACAGGTCTCGCTCGCCTGGCTCCACTCAAAAGAGCGTGTCGTTCCGATTCCGCGTTCGAGTACTGCTGGACACATCAAAGAGAACTTCGAGGCTCAACAGCTTGCGCTCACTGACGACGAATTGGCCCGTATCGATGCAATCGAGACGCGAGACAGACAGATTGATTTCGACGACGCGCCGTGGAACTGAGGGACGCAGGAAATGCACAGACATCAATTGAACCGAAGACAAGTTATCGCTGCGCTGGGAACTGGAGCGTTTACCGGGTTATCAGGATGTGCTTCCCTACTGAACGGTGATGAGACAGTCAAGCTCCAGCGAGTGGGGATTGTAAATTGGACAGACCGGGCACTGACAGTCCATGTCCGAGTACACCATGACAACGAGGTGGTTGAACAAACACAGGTGGAATTCACGCCAGAGGAACAAGGACACGTTCTCGATTGTACGTGGCCAACGGATCCAGGAGTATTTTCCATATCAGCCAGACTCAGCGAGACCGATGAATGGGAGAAAAAAGATGTGACTGACTCCGAGTCTGATTGTGCCGCGGTTCTTGTCTCCATCAATGAAACGGTCAATTCGAGCCCTGCGATTTCATTACCAGTGAGTAGAGACTGCGATTTCTATGCTGACAGCTGTCCCTAATCAGACAGAATGTCTTGAAGTTACCTCGATTCAGAAGAGTCAATCGACCCAACGATTGAAGAGAGCGTCGCAAGCGTCTCAATCTCATAGGTTGGCGTCACCGAAAGCTCAACAGTTCGGTTATGCTCGCGCCGGACGAACGCA
This sequence comes from Halobacteriaceae archaeon Tc-Br11_E2g27, assembly GCA_001564135.1. Taxonomy (GTDB): domain Archaea; phylum Halobacteriota; class Halobacteria; order Halobacteriales; family Haloarculaceae; genus Halovenus. The sequence continues at coordinate 7,484 of LKNH01000026.1, forward strand.
ACGTCAACGTCCGCACGCTGGCCAGCAATCACGTCCGATTCGCTATCACCGACATAGAGTGGATTCGAGACCCCAAGGTCGTTCATCGCCTCCGTAATGAAGGTTGGTTCGGGTTTCTTTCGAGTGAGACTCGAAAGCCGTGGCTCGCGTGCTCGTACCGTCTCGAACTGGCTGTCGATACCGTGATAGCTGATGACGTCCTCGACAATTCTGGTCTGATTATTGCTGACGATACCAGTTGGACGAGAAAGCGTTTCGACAACCTCGACATCGTCGTACGGTTCTTTCTCACCGTTACGAACAGCAGCTGTGAGCAACTGCTCAATCACATCTTCGCGGATACGCCAGATGCGAGAGGGTTCAGTATCAAATTGGCTGGCGAGTGCAGTCACCTCTTCGAAGGAAACGCTCAGATAGAGCGTCTCAAAGACCGAACCAGTTGGGTCAACACCAACTTCCCGGAGACGGTTTCGCGACTGCTCGCTGAATCGCTCATACAGTTGTGTTCGGGAAAGAACATCAACGAGGACACCATCATGGTCGAACAAAACGGCGTCGTAACTCATGTTAGAACGGGTCCGAGCCAACGTCCGGGTCGTCACCGAGGTCGGTATCGCCGCCGAAGTCGTCGGGGTCATCGCCGCTCATAAATTCATCCGGTGGGCGACCCGCCTCGTCGACGACCGCATCGGAGACCAAAAGCGGACAATCAACACGCAGCGCAAGTGCAATGCCATCCGATGGGCGAGCATCAAAGACCGCCTTCTTGCGTTCGCCGCCATGGTACTGTTCGGTATCAATTTTCGCGTAGAATGTTCCATCCGCGAGGTCATCAATACGCACACGGTCGATGGCGGCACCGAACTCAGCGACCATATCGACAAACAGGTCATGTGTTAGCGGTCGCTCAAACGGCTCACCTTCGAGTGCGAGCTGCATTGACTGTGCCTGGTCAGTGCTAATAAAGATGGGAAGCAACTCCTCTCGTGCCCGTAAAATGACGACCGGCGCGCCAGGACCTTCCTCGCTCACGCCGACGCCGACACCCTCGACGGTGGCCTCGTGTGTCATATGTATCCTTGTAACCGAAGGGATGAAAAGGTATCTGTCGGGTTTCAGAAAGGTTTGCGAAGCGTGACCCGAGCAGGAGTTACTCCAGAAGGTCGTCCGCTGCGGACTGAGCGGCTAGCATCGCATCTTCGGCGACCCGGTCGACGTTTCCCGGTGCGTCGAGATATATATCGACCGAAAGCTGTCCGTCAGAAAACGAAACAGTGATGTCGATATCGTCAACCTCGGAGCGGTCGTATCGTGAGAAGACGACGTTCTCCGCAGCTGTTGCAGCGGCTTCGACTACGTCGGCGTCCTCTGGTTCAGCATTCGAACTGCCTTCAGTGTCGTCCGGCGACGTCATGCACCGCCAGCGCCACCGAGACCGCCGCCTGGGCCGCCACCGAGCATCTGCTGCAGTTCGTTCTGGAGTTCTTCGAACTGGTTCTGGACGCGCTCTTCCTGTTTCTCAAGCGTGTCCACACGGATTTCGAGGCTGTCAACCTTTTCTTCAAGGTCGCTCTGGGCCTCATCGTATTCGGTCTCGACGAGGAGTTCGCCGAGCTGTTTGTACATTTTCGTGTCCGTCTCGATGCTGTCGAGTGCATCAAGTGCGTTTTTCGACTCCGTTAGCTGGGTCTCTGCTTCCTGTTTCTGCATCGCAACCTGCTGTGCCGTCTCCTGCAGGTCCTGCAGGTCTTCGAGTTTCTCCTGTGCTTCCGGTGGTAGATTTCCTTGCATAGTACGGAGGTCGTCCCCCGCACTGTTAAAGGCGTGGTTTCAGAAACGATGTGTGGATTATCAACGAGGTATGGGTTACTTCTGTCACCCCATGCCTGACGAATCAACTCCACTGGCACGCTCGGCAACGCTTACCAGTGAGCACCATGTATTGACGCCCGCACGGAGTGCTGCTAGGTCACTGGCGGCAAGTTGAATTGTGACGGTTTTTCCCTCGCACTCTAGTGACGCCCGACTTCTTTCGTCATCGATAGCTCCGATTTCAGGTTGCAGCGACCGCTCGACAACTTGAGCTGCAGTTTCCGAAGGATAGTCGAACGAAAGCAGAATGTCGTGTTTCACGTCCCGGTCGGGTTATTCAACGCTAACTGCTTTGACATCGCGGCTGCGCTCTTTGAGCAGCACGCGGTGGCCGCAGTACGGACAGCGGACGCCGCCGTACTCGTCAAGACTCACGTCGCGTTTACAGCGTGAACACTTGTAACTCATTCGTCGTCCTCGGCGAGCGCCGCTCGAATCGAGCGATTGACCGTCTCACCGGCAGGCGTCTGGGGCTTGTACGCACCGCCAGCGAACTTTTCGCCTGTCTCCTCATTAATCCAGATACCGGTTCCAACGCGTTTGACGCTGTCGCCGTCAACTTTCGCATTCCGCATCTCTTTTTCAATCTCAGCAACACGGCGGCGAGCAACCCGACCATAGCGCGCGCCAAAGCGGCCAGCGCTACCGACGCGGTTTTCCTTGTCACTCATAGTACCACTATCTCACGCGAGCGTCCAAATAAACCCTGCGAGTTCGTTCGGGCGACGACCGACCGTGTCACTGCTCGGCCTGCTCCGTATCGAACTCAAGTCGTCTGGCAACAGCAAGCGCGAGGAGCGTACTCATCGCGACGGCCGTAATCATTCCCAACGGGATGTCTTCGCCGGCTCCATCATCCCCCCGTCGTTCCCAATCCGTCTCAAAGACGGTCTGATAGTACTCGCCCACCTCTTCCCCGTGGAGCATGAGCCCAACTTCTCTATTATTCCGCAGTGAGTTGTTATTCCAGTTGATACTCCCCACGAACGCCTGCTCACCGTCGATAACCACTCCTTTTGCATGGATTTTCTCAAAGGCGTCACCCGGTTGCGCAAGTCGGATATCGACTGGCAAGTCATCGTGCTTTGCATGCTCAGTCAGTTTCTCTTTCAACTGCTCGTTGTCCTCCTGTGCATACCACTGACTTGAAAGCAAGATTCTCACGTCAACACCTCGTTCAGCGGCAGCAATCGCACCTTCCAGTAACGGAAACGAACGGTCGGTAATCTGTACCTGTTTGATATCGATTCGCTCCTCTGCCGCGTTGAGTTGTTCAAGAAGATACGCCTCAGCATTATCGGGGGCAAGAACGAGGTCCGTCTGCTCGACAGTGAGCGTTTGCTCACTAATCGCCGCAGGATATGGACCACCACTGCTACCATCTGGCTCGACAAGAGTCGGGTCGTGTTCGTCCCACGGAAGCGTATCGACCCACCCGATATCCGCTTCGTAGGTCGACCGAAGCCCGTCAACGATGTCAGTCTGATTAGTGATAGCGGCCCAACCGCGACTCGACTGACCCCCCGTTCCCGCTGGCTTCCAGTTTTCGGTCGTTACCAGTGCCCGGTCATCAACGATTGCGTATTTCGGATGATGGTACCGGTACCGGGCTTTTTCGCCATCGAGGACGCGAACTGTGACACCCGCACGGTCGAGCGTATCGAGTGCTGCAGCCTCGTCAGCGACCATGCCGCCAACCGGTGAGCCCTCGACGAGGACTGAAACCTCGATGCCAGCCTCGTGTGCGTCGATGAGCGTCTCGACGACATCCTCATCCGAGAGCGTATACCCAGCGAGGATAAGCTGCTCCGTTGCCCCGTCAAGAAACTCAACAGTTCTGTCCGGGTCATCGGGGAGAACAAACGTTTTGACAGTGCCACCTTCGCTTGTCGTTACTGGCTTTTCTGTGGCCCCTAACGGTGACCACTCGCCAGTATCGATATCGTACGTTTCACCCTCGGGCGCGCTCGTATACTCGTATTCGTCTACGACCGTTCCGTTCTTTTTGAGCCTCAGGTGGTCGCCATCGTTTGCCAGCGAGAAGTATCCCTGAAACTGGGCAACTTCCCGTTCGGTTAGCCAAGCGGTCCGATTGGCGTCGGTGGAGTACGTGAGTTCAGTCCAGCCGTCCTGCTCGTTTGGGAGAGTGGTATAGGTGGTATTGAGTGGGTCGAGTTCGGTCGTTTCGGCACCATCGAGGTACCGTTCCTGTGGTGAAATCGAGACGCTTCTGTGTGCATCTTCGAGCGTGTATGCCGACCGATTCGCCTCGGGTGGGAATCGGATTGTCACAAACTCGCCAGGGGTGTAAGGAGCGACTGGGTTAGGATACAGTTCGGAGATGTATGCCGTCGAGTCGTTCTCCAGTTGGGGTTCCTCTGCACCGACACCCTCGACAACAAATCCACATGCTACCCCCAAAGTGAACAGGAGTAAGACAACCGAGAACTGTCGGAGCACATACCAGGCTGGTCTGGTGTTTTGATATAAATGTGAGGAAACAACAAGTGGTAGTGGCTATGAAGCGACTCGATTAACTTGCCTGTTCGTCCCCATCACGAAGCACGCTCGCACCAGGAAGGATAGCGACAAGTTTGGTGACGTAACCAAACTTGAACAGCCCTGTCTGTGACAGCACACCTAGGGCGAACAGCCCCAGAAAGACTGGTGCCGTATACTCGAACAACAGCGGGTCCATCGTCACATCTGCCTGTGCGGTCTGGAGTTCGGTCGGAGTAATCGACCGGGAAGCCAGTGCCGCCCCAATGAACGACGTGGCGACGACCATCGTCGTCCGCTTGAGAAACATTCCAAGGAAGGCAGCGGCGATACCGACAGCAACGGCAGCACCGATGGTCATCAGTGTCCCTTCATCGAGCATCGGCGCAACCACGACAAGTCCCAGATACGTTCCAACAGCGAAGCCGATGGCTGCAATCGCCATCGACAACAAGACGTAGGTGATAACCACTCCGGCCAGCGCACCGCCAACAACGGCGGCAGCCACGACTGCAAGCCCCTCAGTGCCGGCTGCACTTGCGACCATCGGCGAGAGCATATAGCCAGCACCACCCCCGATGACGAGTCCCATCAGCGCGACGCCATAGATTGACAGTGCCGCCCCGAACAGCAGGATAACGATTCCTGCAGCCACCAAACCTAGTGAAACGATATCGACCATACTCTTCTGCTTTTCACCGGGAGGGCAAAACCTTTGTGTCAGACAACTATGTTGCAACTAACTGTAACGAATACAGGGGTGGAAACGGTGAAAAGAGACGGTAGCCGTCAAAAGGAGGTACGGAGCGGCGATAATCTCTAAACAGGTGCGATACTCCTTACAGTCACAACTCACGTGCGACATCCTGTTCAACAAGGACCGCAGCGTTCGGGGCAGGGAGCGTAACGACATCGTTCGCCGCGAGGTCGTAATCCCGGTCATCAAACCCGACGAAGGTCTCAACATCGTCAGTGATGAGAACCGTCTCCCGCTCAGACATCTCGTCGGCAGGAGGTGATGAGGCGTCAGTCGATGGTTCATCGGACCGAGGTTCTGACGACTGTGGTGGTGACTCGCTGGATTGTGGCGCTGTCGAAACGCTCCCTCCGTCAGTAGCCGGCGTCTCGCTGACCGATTCGGTCGGCGAGCCCTCACCAGTGTTGATATCATCTGGTACTGGCTCGTCGATATCCGGCGGTACCGGTCGTCCAGTATCGGACTGTTCAGTATCCGGATCGGAGCCCATCACATCTGCAGCGGAAACTGACGACTCGGCGGGCTCAGCAGCTGCCGCAGATGAATCCGCTGCTGAGGTGTCAGCCGACGACTCAGTCGCTTGGGTGGAATCCGTTACACCGGTCGGTGGCTCGGCTCCTGGCATACCAGTCTCACCGTCATGACCCGGTTGGCCGGCTTCGGTCTGTGGTGACGGTGGTGATTGCTTGGGCGAAGCTGTCGAACTACCAGACTGCGCTCCTCCAGCGGGGGACTCCCCGTCAAGGATGGTCATCACGCGGGAACGATTGTGTTTGATATCTGCAACCAGTTCCTCGAATAGGTCTTGCTCTTCGGCGGTCATCCCCTCTGCTTCGGATGGCAGCCCTGCAGCATCGAAAGAAGCCGCTTTGACAAGTTTCCCGATTCGTTTCTCGTAGATAGCCTCGACGGTCGTTTCAGCGGTACTGATTTCGTCGCTGAGTTGGCTGACTTCCGGTGAGTCGAAGGGGTCATCGGCGCGCTCTGCCGCACGGTCGCGCTCGCGGCGAAGTTGCTGGATGAACTCTGCCGCATCCTGATAAAACGACTCGCGTAACTGCTGGAGCTTATCGGTCTGTCGTTCTCGGTCGCGCGCGGTTTGTAGTTCGTCTAAATTCATTGCGTCCTCGCTCCCTCTGTCACTCTTTTCCCTTCTCGGCGCGGCCCCTGGCCATCAAGAACACGCCGAGATGCTCTGGAACAGTATGATTACCCTCCGGCAGTGTAAAACTATCGGCGTTCAACTCAAACGTTCCCCCATCTGTCACTTCGATGATGATCTCGTTCCCACAGAACGTCTCCGGGACGGCATCCACGAGCGGGTCAAACTCATCAAGTTCATCCCGTGGAATGCGCCTGACTGAAAGGCCACTTCCGCCGTGGAGACTGCCGGGAAGCCGTATCAACCGATTCGTATCTGTTGAGACTGGCTCATCAATCGGCGCGTTCTCTTCGGTGACAACGTGAGAGGCAAACTGCTTGGCGAGGTTCTCAAAGACGTTGTGTGCCGAGAGGTTTCCGCGTTCAATCTCGACGAATCGGTTCTGGGTGAACTGGTAGGCAGTCTTCGCTTTTTTCTCGCCGACGCCGTCAAACTCCTGCAAGCGGGCGATACCTTCATCCTCGGGGAGGTCACGGACCTCGTCCATCAAAGCATACAGCCGCTCGTGTATCCGTGACCCCCAGCCACCCTCCGGAAGATATCGGTTCGTTGCCGGGCTCTCACGGCCGGCCGTCCCGGCCACGATTTCTTCATCAACCAGTGCGTCAAATTCTAGCCCAATTCCACGCACGTAATCAACAATTTCACGGCGTGCATCTCGGTCAAGCCGTTGGATATTTTCATCCCTGACGTGGACGTGATACCCTCGGCTACCAGAGAAGACAACAGTTAGGTCCTCGAAGGCAAAGTCGTCTTCAAGGAAATCAAGCAGTCGGTAGAGTGCCTCCTTACAGGTAGCCAGCATTTCACGGTAGCTATCGTCTGCCGAGGTTCCGGGGAGATGGTCTGCATCGAGGTCAAAGATGAGGTCGGACCGGCGCCAGCCTTTCCCGTCCATGGTTTTCGCGCTCGGGTCATCGTATCGCCCGGCGGAGAAATAGACGTGTTTCGGGCGCTCGCGGGAGAGAAACTCACCGAGTTCGCCCAGGTCGATAAGCGCGTTATGGCGGACGTACGTCTCTCCGGGTCCCGTCGTCCACGGGACATACCCCCATTCGCGCTCGTGGGCGTCCGGTGGCGGGGTAAACTCCGTTCGTCGGTAGTGGTCGCCAAACCGACCGCGAAGATACGCCAGTGTCCGCTCGTTCACGCTCGTGGTCTACCAAGAGAACAACAATAGGTGTTTGTGTTTTGCGCAGCGGTGATGGTATCGACACCCTAGTAATTATACTGCTATTTCACAAGATAACCACCGTCGATGACGAGATTCTCCCCATGAATGAAGCGGCCGCCGTCGCTTGCAAGCAAGACCGCAGCAGGGGCGATATCTTCCGGCGTTCCAACAAACGGCGTCAGAATTCCCTCCAGGAGTTGCTCGCGTTGTTCTTCAGTCTCGACAGGCGTCATCCCGGATTCGACCGGGCCCGGACAGATGGCGTTGACTGCAATGCCCTCCGGGCCGTAATCAAGTGCCAGTTGCCGCGTCAGATTTGTCACTGCGCCTTTCGAGGCGACATAGGTCGCCTTTTCCGGAGACGCCCCACCGCGCAGCCCACGCTGTGAGGAGATGTTGATGATGCGGCCGTACTCGCTTTCACGAAGATGCAGGATAGCGTGTGTGATACACCGACGAATTCCGGTCACGTTCACATCGAAGACCCGGTCCCATTCCTCGTCGGTTACCTCATGTAGCGGATTATTGCTAGTGACTCCCGCTGCGTTCACGAGGATGTCGAGACCGCCGAACGAGTCGACGGCAGTAGAGACAGCGGCGGCAACCGAGTCGTCGTCGGTGACATCCGTTTGGTGAAACTGTGCCGTTCCTCCATCGGCTGTGATTGCCTCGACGGTGGGTTCTGCTTCACCGCTACGGGGCACCTCCTGAATATCAGCGACGAGCACTGACGCCCCCTCCTCGGCAAACGCAATCGCAATGCCACGGCCGATACCGCTGCTTGCACCAGTCACCAGCGCAACACGCCCGTCGAGTTTCATGGCTGTGGTACCTCACCATCGGCACGTTCAGCCTTCCGCCAGGAATGCTGTGGCTCCCAGCCGAAATCCTCTCGTGCTTTTGCCGTCGAAAACGCTGCCTCGTCTCCCGAAAGGGAGCTCCCCGCTGGAAGCTCCCCCCACGCCGCTTCGATTGCGTCTGCTGTCGGGACGTCGAGATAGTTGTCGTCGGCGACAGCGAGATACGATTCGTGTCCAGCTGTATCAGCAAACACCGCTTCGCGAATCAGCTGCGCGACGTCGCGAACGTCGATATATGACCAGAGACTTCCCGAGGGTGTTGCGTCCTCAACGGTGAACGCATCACGAATCTGTGGTGTTTCGTAGTTCCCTGGCTCCTGAATCCAGCTGGGCTGAATGCTCGTTACCGGAATCCCGTGGCGACGAACAGCCCGGTCAGCCAGTACCTCACCGACGACTTTCGAGGTCCCGTACGCATCCTCCGGTCGCTGCGGAGAGGATTCGTCGATTGGGAGGGACGGAAGCGGTCGGGCTTCATCACGGAACGTAACCCCATAGGTTGCTTCGCTGGATGCCCAGACGACCGGAATATCGTGCTGTCCGGCGGCCTCGAAGACGTGATAGGTGCTGTTGACGTTCGTCGTGAACGTCTCCGTTCCAGCCCGGTGGCCTGCTCCCGGAATAGCGGCAAGA
>LKNH01000027.1 GCA_001564135.1 Halobacteriaceae archaeon Tc-Br11_E2g27
AACTGACTCTCTCAAGCCTGTTGGTATATCTTTTGTGGAGACACAATTGCTGAATGCACCCTCTGCATGTTCCACGGCATTGCTGAACGTATTCTGGTAGGACATGCAACCGATACTGAATAGAACGTGCAAGTCTTGCACAGAGAGGTGCAAAATCACCGGTAATGAGTTATGAATAGTTCAATTGCGATTTTTCAGAAGGGAATTCGGCTGTAAGTATGCGTTACTGAAACATCCCTGTTGGTTGAGATTCCGGTTGCTGTTCCTCTGTGACCTGTTTGTATTGCTGGGCAATCTGGTTCATCTGTGTCCGTATCTCTTCGGCGTGTTCTTCCAGTTCCGTGGTGTCGATATCAAACTCGACAAGCGGTTCAAGCGCCGTTTCGATGACGGACTTTGCCGCACTTGGGTCTGGAAGATACGGATGTGCTCGAACAATCAAAAGCGTCGCAGGGATATCCAGTTGGTAACATTCCTTGACGAGCGCGCCAGTAATGCCTCCGACCACGCCAGCTTCCTCTGCGATGGGGATACCGGCCTGTTCCAGTTCATCCCGTAACGCTTCGGTTGTTGCAACTCCTTTGACCTTCCCAATTTGGGCTTCGGATTCAGCAGGTGCACCGGCAATGAAAATAGCCCGTTGGTACTCCGACGACACATCGGAAAGGATACATTGGCTTACCGGTTGTAACGCACTCGGCGGTAGGGCTAAATCACTCTGTAAGGTCATCACTGGTGGGTCCTGACCAGCGTACACGCGCACGAGGTCCTGAACCAACCCCTCAGTGAACGTGACGACAGGTGGAAACTCATCAGACTGGATGCTCGCGTGATGAACCAATCCAAGCTGTCTAGTGATGAGGTCAACCGCGATTGAAGCCACAAGTCCATGTCCTGGAAGCCCCTCAATCAGTGTTGGGTGCTCCGGCCGTTTGTCTTTGAGCCAAATGCAGTTGGCTCCATTGGTTTGCTGAGTCATGTGATAACTTCGACCGGACCTGAGAAAAAACCAGCGTCGGTCAAAACTCGCACCAGTGCCTCGGCTGCGGCCTTTCCTTTGTCTTAAAAATTGGAAGCCTAAAAACTAAAATTGAATGTGGATTCAATAGGGATTATTGCGGTTATTTTCGTGACCAAGTTAGAGATCCCGCTGTACCGCGACTTGAAACAGACGCTTTATGCTTCGAATGCGGTAAAAACTTGCAATAATCACTAAACATCCGAGTTTTTTTGACAGACTCTGCAACGTTAGATACCGGTTTCTGAATGACGGTTGAAACGGAAACCTTGGGTTTGAATGGTGTAGTTGTAGACAGTCTGTCAATTAGGGTTCGTCTAAATAGCAGTAATTGGTGAATATAGCTGAAATAGAAACATTATTACCGCTTGGACAGCCACATTCGGTCGAAATGCCGGAACATTCCGCGCGTGGAAAAACAAGGCGTCGCTTTTTAACTGCATCAGGGGCCGCGGGCGCACTTGCGCTGGCTGGCTGTATCGAAACAGGTTCGGACGATGATGGGAGCGATGACGGTGGTACCACCGACGACACCGGTGAAGATGTTGAATCAATTGACTTCGTTCTGAACCCTGCTGAAGAAACGTTGGATATTGAGGTCCAATATAGCCCCCTCATTAGGAGTCTTGAGGATGAGTTCGATGTCGAAATAGAGCCAACCGTCGCTGAGACATACAATGCGACAGTCGAAGAGCTGGCCCGTGCAGGTGAAGGTGATAAGATGCTTGCTGATACGTCTCCTGTCGCTGTTCTTGAACTTGGAGACGACGTAAGCGTCTGTGGCATGCGTATCCAGTTCGGTGCAGCACAATACTTCTCGACGCTCGTTACGAGAGCAGACAGCGAATACGAGAGTGTCGATGACCTAGCAGGTGAGACCGTCGTCGGCGGGAGCCTTGGTTCCATTTCCGGCGGAATTGCAGCACTGTGGATGCTACAAGAGAACGGACTCGACCTCGGTAATGCAGTTGACGGTGGGTCAGCAGAGGACTTCGAGTGGATAGGTGACCAGGCACATGACATTGCCGTCGGTCAACTACTCGAAGATGAGTCTATCGCAGCGGCAGGGGCAGGAGGCTTCGCAACAATTCCGAACATCCCAGCGGATGAGATAGAAGAGAACTTCCCTGAAGTGGCAGAGATTTCCGCTGAGTTCGCCGGTGCAGGTTCAGAAAGTACCGACCTGCGGTTGTTGGATGCTTCACCACCACTCCCACGAGCGCCAATTGTTGCAAACGCCGAGTGGGATGATGACCTGCGACAGGAGATTGATGAGTTCCTCGTCAACGCGGATGAGGACGTGCTGGGACACGATGCTCACCAGCTAGCCGAGGATCTCGCACTGGATATCGATGACGAAGTTCTCGATGCATATGAAGAAGACGACGACTTCGACATTGGCGACTGGGATGTCGATGAAGATGACTGGCAGGAGTTCGATGACCACCTGCTTTGGTTTACAGGTATTGAGGAAGCCGACTCATCTGCATATGACCCAATTGCAGATTTCGCATCTGACCTCGGTATCGACTACGACGACCTGTAGTCACTGAGCAAACAGTTGGACAAATCCGAACAATTACAACGGCTAACGTAAACACTTGAGTAATGAGTAAAATTGTGGTAGACGGGCTCAGAAAAACATATGGGGATACCGTTGCCCTAGAAAACCTGTCTTTCGAGGTAGAGCCAGGTGAATTCGTTATTATCCTAGGAGTCTCTGGTTCCGGGAAATCCACATTGCTACGGTGTATGTGTGGCCTGAACGAGCCAACTGAAGGAGAGATTCGTATCAACGGGAAGCCGATGACTGCACCTCGACCCGAAGTTGCGATGATTTTCCAGCAACACAATATCATCGGTGATATGTCCGCATACTCGAATGCACTCACCGGTGGCATTAATCGGACTGGCTTACTCTCCAGCATTTTCCAACTACAGAGCAAAGAAGAAAAACGACGAGCGCTTGCTGCGCTTGATACCGTTGGGTTGCTGGATGAAGCCGAACAAAAGACACGTCGGATGAGCGGTGGCCAACAACAGAGAGTTGGGATTGCTCGGGCATTGGTACAGGAATCAGAAGTGCTCCTTGCTGACGAACCGGTTGCGAGTCTGGATCCAGGAAGCGCTCAGGATGTAATGCGATATTTACAGCGAGCTTCTGATGAGCGAAACTTGAGTACGTTCATCAGCCTTCATCAAGTCAATATTGCACGTAAATTCGGTGAGCGCTTTATTGGACTTCACAACGGGAAAAAGGTCTTTGACGGTTATCGTGAGGACTTGACCGTCGATGCAATCGATAAAATCTATGGCGATATCGATACGGATGGAATGTTTGTCAATCAAGAGTCGGACAGTGATTCACAGCCACCAACCGACCAGCAACAGGAAGCGACATTATAATCCATATGGAAGAGAGTGACCCAGATAATCTAGTTGATGAGACCAGACGAGAAGACGAGAGTGCCGAACAAGAAACCGAATCGACGGAGAAACGACGGTCGGGCGGAGATCCAATTGAGGCAGCGGCGGATGGCGGAGTTCCAGAACAAAAGCCAGATGGTGTCGCTGATGAAATTGAAAACCAGTTTGAGAATATCAAAGAGACACGCCGACAGCGAGCATTCGGTTGGGCAGCACTGATTGGCGTTATTGGATTTTTGACCTATCAAGGTCTATCCGCGACGGAGTTCTTCGATGATGATACGGATTTCACGTGGGGCCATTTCTCCACCCGTATGACCGAGTATTTCCCGACCACGAGAGTGGCCGACCTCGGTGCTATCTCATCGCTTGACGGTTATTACATCTGGGCAATTGATGGCGGGGCATACTGGTCTTTTATCAAGGACATGAACCTGATTTACGACCCGGAAGTCGGGTCGTTAATCTTCCAGTTTCCAATTAATCTAACAGACCTGTACGCCTTCGTCTTCGTAGAGCTGGGTATCTTTTCGATTTTTGGTGAAGCGGGGACGACTCTCGCCATGGGACTCGTTGGAACAGTCCTTGGTTTCCCGCTTGCTCTGTTGTTTAGTATCCTTGCCACAGAACGTGTCCTCCCGTTCCCATTTAATTTCATCTTCCGCGCGATTATGTCATTCATTCGGGCGATACCAGCAATTATCTGGGCCCTGATTTTCGTTGCTCTCGTTGGACTCGGTGCCACGGCAGCAACGCTTGCTATTGGCTTCAATACAATTGGGAATCTCGGACGGCTCTTCGTCGAAGACCTCGAAGAGCTTGAAGATGGACCAATTGAGGCAATGGAAACAACCGGAGCAAACAAATCCCAGATTGTCTTTTTCGGCATGCTCAGTCAGGTCCGAACCTCGTTTATCGCCTGGACGTTATATATTTTCGAAATAAACGTTCGGGCAGCAGTTACAGTCGGTGTCATCGGCGCAGGTGGTCTCGGTGCTATTGTCGCTGCACAGCAGAGTCAGCTAAATTACGAAGAGATGATGGCAACCCTGTTTGTCATCTTCATTCTGATTTTGCTCGTTGAACTGTTCAGCCAGCGACTTCGTGCGCGATTGCGTTCAGACGAAGAAAGACGGTCGTGGCAGGAGCTTATCTTTGGCTTCCCGGCACGAATGGCTGATTCACTCCGCCGCTGAAACCGAGTTCAGAAAAAAGCGAACGGTTACTCCGTTTTTGCCTGTCGCACTGCATCAACTTCAGCAACCGCTTCGAGTAACGTATCGTGAGCAGTTCCGTTCGAAGCAACAATACCACGACAGTCCGAATGCCACGGGTTTCCGTTAAGGTCAGTGACGGTTCCGCCAGCCCACTCAACCATCGCAGCTCCACCCACGGTATCCCACGGATTCGTTTCGACGTTCGTAATAAGACCCTCAATAGAACCTGCAGCGAGCATCGACAGTTCCGCCTGCGCGGACCCTGGTCGTCGTAAGTCTCCAAAGCGATTAACGATTTCGCGGGTTGCCACAGCGTACTCATCCCGCTCATCAAACGGCCACCAGATAGCGGGTGCAACCTGAAACGTTTCAGGGTCCGAGCGTTGACTGACCGCGACTGGGTTACCGTTCCGATAGACGCCATCACTGGTCGCGACAAATCTGTCCTGAAGAGCGGGTAGTTCGTTCACGGCCACGATAGGGTCGCCATCTTGTACACAGGCTACACTGGTTGCCCACCGACGGTTGCCGCGGATGAAATTATTCGTACCGTCGATTGGGTCAATAATCCATGTTCGGCCTGTCGACGCCACCATTTCCGCCGTGTCGCCTTCTTCGCCAACTATCGTATCATCTGGAAACGTTTCCTTGATGGAGTCGATAATGACTTGCTGTGCCTCATGGTCGGCCTGTGTCACAACATCAGTTTTGCTCTCTTTGAACTCGACTGGGATATCTGTCCGAAATGCTGTTTCTGCTACCTCCGCCCCAGCTGCAGCACATTCTTTCGCAACCGAAACAAGCTCCTCTCGCTTCATTATCAGCGCTAGGAAGAGTCCCGGTTTAGGCCTACCGTTCGAGAACGCGAGAGGTCCAACTCTTCACGGTGCTAACTCCATAGCCGATGAGGCGGAGAACGGTCGAACTGGGGCGACAGTATTTAGTAGGTAGGTTTCGTACGAGCGAACTGTAATGTCGGAAGTCTGCTCGACGTGTGGGTTGCCTGATGAGCTATGTGTCTGTGAGGACGTCGCAAAAGACTCTCAGGAGATTCAAATCCGCATCGACGAGCGCCGTTACGGAAAAGAGGTAACGATCATTGAAGGATTCGACCCGAACGATGTCGATATGGATAGTCTCTCCTCGGATTTGAAATCAAAATTCGCCTGTGGAGGGACCATTGATGATGACCAGATTGAACTTCAGGGGAACCATCTGGGCCGTGTCGAAGACTTTCTCCGTGAGAAGGGATTCAACGTCGCCTGAGACTTTTACTTCAACTTTCTAATCCATATTTTATCCTGCAGAAAGAGCCATCTCTCGACCTTCAAAAGAACTGAAAGAGGTCCTCACGACCGGCGTTTCGGAGTTGTTCACGGATAGCATCATTGAGCGGCTGGATTGACCCTCGCTTTGCACTAATTGGGGCAATCGTGTCTTGCCACTGTTTCCAGGGCGGATGCAACCCAAAACGCTCTGCAATCGCATCGAGTTCATCGTCTTTGTTGTCGACCTTATCCATCTTGTTGACGGCAATAACCGGCGGAACGCCGACATCTTGGAGAAACTGAAATAGTTCGATATCGTGTGGAACCGATTCGGGGCCGCTGTGACGGTCAATAATCTCGACGGCAGCGTTGCCATCTAAAACGAGGACCCCGACAAGAATATTCGATGCGTATTCTTCGACATATCGGACCACATCGGTTTTAATTTGTTCGCGTTTATCCTCCGGGACTCCCTGCATGAATCCAAAGCCCGGCAGGTCCGTGATGACGAAATCTTCACTGGCCCAATCAAAGTGGTTCGGTCGTTGTGTTACACCAGGGCGTTGGCCCGTATCGACCGAATGGCCGGTCAGCTCGCGCATCAACGTTGACTTGCCGACATTAGACCGACCCACAAGAACAACTTCGGCGGTTCGGTCTGGCCGTGTATCGAACATACTCAATACTGATTGCGAACTGCGAAAAAGATGTGGATGTTTCAGCCCGATAGTCGGCCACTATCTCGGCGGGAGAGGAACCAGACGGAAACCATTGCAAGGCTGGCAATTGCGCTAACAACACCGAAACCTGCGCCGTCATCATCGGCGACCGTGTCAGTTCCGTCAGTAGTCTCATTCACTTCAGTGGACTCTTCAGCAGTGACAATTACCGGTTCGACTGGGATATCACCAAGTGAAAACACGGTTGGACCGCTTTCCGAGACTGTTGCATTGAACGTAACTGTCGTCGTTGACCCGCCATCAAGACGAACGGTTTCTTCCGTTAGGAGGTCGTTATTCTGTGCAAGCGACAGTGTACGCTCGCCGGGATAGGATGCGCTGTTTTCGACAGTTGCAGTGAGTGTTACCGTTTCGTTCGGTTCGACTGTTGTCCTGTCGGCGGTAAATGACGTTACATCCGCTACTGCGGGCTCAACCACACTCACGGGAAGGGTTACATCACCGACAGTCAGTTGCTTCTCCCCTTGATTCATAAACGTGTAGTTGAAATTTAATGTCTCCGTTGCCCCAGGACCAAGCATACCAGAACTGCTTGTCAGTCGCTTATCATTCAGGAACATCGAGGCGTTGTACTCTCCAGCCAGTCCGCCGAAGTTCTCTGCGATAACGCCGAAATCAAGCGTTTCGTTCGGAACAACCGTTATCGGTCGAGTTGTGCCGACTCCACGGTCTCTGTATGGCCCTGAAACGGAGGGTTCCTGCATTCTGTCTGCCAATGAGAACGTTATCCTCGCCGGTGGGACCTGATCGAATACGGTTGCGTGTGTCGCCTCGTCCCACATTTCAGGGTGGTTCGTCGTGCCAGTATAGGTACTTGCAGCAGCGGAGACCTCCTCAGAGGAGGCACGCATGACACTTTCTTCGAAGTCGGAAGCAGTCACGATACCCTCGTGTGCATTAACCTGTCTGAATACCTCCGCCAGGGATTGCTCACCATCGGTCTCTTCGCGAATATCCTTATCAATGGCTCCTGCAACTAATGCACCAAGGCGATAATCTGCAGCAGATGCCCAACTCTGTGGGTTCGTCAGCACCGATTGCCCGAATCGCTGTCGCTCGCCGACGGAGAGGTCCCGTGCGAGGTCAGAAAACTCAATCCGGTCCTGTTCGTATGTCAACAGGGCAGCATAGTAGGTTGCGGTAGCCTCAGTAAACCACCGGAAATCAGTTGCGGCTGTGTAGCCCTGTCGCGTGTGGACATACTCATGGAGCCAGACGTTCGCCGCTTCATCCAGTGTCTCAAAGTCTCGCACCCAGAGGTCTGCGGGTCCAGTCTGGAGCCCCCGTACGCCCCAGTCTACCCTCTCTGTTGGGGCGGCGACCATGAAGACCACCTCATCCCGTTCGCCAACGCGGAGTGAATCAGAAGCATCGCCGAGGGATGCAAACAACTCAGATGGCTCCTCAGCAAGGGAGGCAGCCTCTGGGATAATAAGTTGGAACTCCTGGTCATGGGCGTTGTATGTTTCTTTGTCATACTCTCCAAGATACGCGATGACATCGCTGGTTACCCCTTGGTCAGTGGTCATCTCGGTGGTGAAACCGACCCGCTCACCTCGCCAACCCCACTGGTGAGACGCGCGTGGCTGGGTAACCAGCGCCCAGTCCCCCACGTCTACAAAGAGATATCGACCACTTGCGTCAATTGGACCAGAGCCATCCACCGAACGATTTGCTCCAAGTCTGTAGGTGATACTGGGGCCATCCGTATCCCCATCCCATTCGTAGGTCCGGTCATCCCGCTGGACGAACCCATTGATAGCATCAACCGATGCCTCCTCTGGGAGTGTAACCTGAAGTAAAGCAGCGTTCTCTGCAAGTGAGTAATCGTGTGTTACCTCGTACGTTCCAGGCTCATCAGGAAGCAACGAAAGGTCCTGCGTGAGGTCGATACTCGGTCCATCAGCAGATTGAGCCTCGACGGTCGATTCTTGCGATGGCGAGGCAAAGAGGTCAGTGCCGGTGGTGAGTTCCTCGGTAGTTACCGAATCGTTCCCTTCGACAGGTGTTTCCGTTCCGGTAGATGATTGGCCATCCGCGACAACTGCACCCATTGCAATCGTTGGAAGAAAAACTGCCACCAACAGCACGGTGATGCACAACGTGGTGAGTGTCCGTCTCGGCGTATCCATGCTATCTGTTAAGTAGAGGCTACGTTAGAAGTAAGATTCGGTTACTGTAAGCAGAGAAGCAATTATTCAGGAAGTTCAACACCAAGCTGACCCGTAACGGATGGGTCTTCCTCTGGGAGGTCAAACCGTCTGGCAAGAAGGTTCATCGCGATGAGTTGAGAAAGCTCTGCAGCGTCGTCATCTGAGAGCACGTCGACGAACTGTGATTCGCCAGGAAGTGGTTCCGCGTCAAGTTCCTCGGAAATCTCTCCCGATGTTGCTTCGTCCCGGCCCCCGGCAATCTCGGCCAGGGCAAGCGCAATCTCGACGCCAACGGCCAGATACCTGATTGCTCGCGCTTCCGGGTCAGGAACGTCGGGAATCGTCGAAAGGTACCGGAAGGCAGGGTTATTTTCAGTAACCTCGGATTCGACCCACGATTGAATCTCTTCGCTGGACGCTCCTGTCTCAAGCTCCGAAATCGCTCGTTCGGCAAGGTCGGATTCGAGCGTGGCGATATCGTGGAACACGTCGCCAACAATGACAGCATCCGCACCGGCGTCGAGTACTGCATTTGCGTTTTCCCTGCTATCGAGTCCACCACCGTACCAGACCCGTGACCAGGAGACTCCCTCATCGATGGCTTCGAGAATATCGACCGCCTCCTGTCCCCCGAACGTCCCGGAGTATTCGAGGTAGATGACTTCGCTGTTGAGGTGATACTCAGCGGCGAGCGCTCTCTCTTTGGCCTCCTGTGGCGAGAGTAAATCATCCTCGCCAACGTTGGCTTCGCGCGCGGCAGCGCTGTCCGGATTCATAATAATATACGCCTCAAAAACCGATTCAGCCATCAGATATGCCGCAGCAAAGTTACCAACCCGGTCGCCAAGGACAGCCTCCAAGTCAACACCTAATTTCTCTTCGACCATCCGCGGGCCGAACTCCTCCTGAACGTACTCGATGCCTTTGCCAAGCGTCCCGACGAGTGATTCGCTGTCTCCGTTAAGCACCTCGGGCACGGCGATAAAATTCGAGTGCTCGTGTGTCGTGTCAGTCACATGGGTCGAATCACTTGGTTCGTGAAAGGTCGGCACATCAGCATGTGCAAGCAACTCGAAGGTTTCCTCGCTATTTTCCGCTGTCACATCCTGTGAGCCACCGACAGAGACTGCACTGGTATGAGAAAGATACAACGCAAAAGCCAGCGGCAGTTCCTTCTCTCGTTCCGGGTCTACTTTCGTAATATGTGTCCAGTCAGCTGGAACCGGGTTCGTATCGAGGCCAAGGATTGTTCGGCCGACGATAGAGAGCGTCGAGGTAACCGATTCAAGCCGTTTGGCAAGCTCTGGTAATGACATCCTTACCAGACACGTCACCGGTAGCACGTAAAAGAATATCTTCTCAGCGCGAGCGTGTTACAAAATCGGGCAATCCACCGTCAGTCTGGAAGAACCGACGGTGAGCCATCATACCGGATATACTCCGTTGCAATCCCTGTCAGCGTCGAATCAGCAACGGTGGCTTCAGCGGTTGCCCGGTCCAGATACTCATAGCTAATATCGATGACGTTCTTTCGTGCCTCCCCTTCGGTATCTGCAAGCAGATACTCGGCAGTGACTGGGGTCAACTGTCCATCGCCCATGTCATCGTGATAATCATCGACATCATCGAGCCAGAGTTGCGCGCCGATTATAGCGAGCACAATCGAGCGCTGGAATGACCATTCAATAGGGAGACCGGAGTCCCGGTACATCGTCAGCATGGCATCGTAAATGATGCCAACCCGGTCGTACTGTGTCTTCAGATACGGGAGAGAAAGCTCGTCCTCAGTAAAGAGCGCAGGTTGCTCCTCAAAGTCAGCAAACTTGTACTCCGCACGAATGCGTTCAAGCGCGTCTTCGTCTTCGGTTTGCGCCCGTTGCATATACTCACGAAACTGAACGTCTTGGTCCTGATGTGCTTCGGAGATATCGACAGCCCACTCGTAGGTTTCCTTGACTGCGTCAGGATAGGACGAAAGCTGTTCTTCGACGCGAGCCTGCAGGACTTCCTGTGCGATTTCGGCGATACGCTCTCTATCGCGTTCACCCACGTCGAAATCGACTTCAAAATCCTCGTACTCCGAATCATTCAGCGCATCACGCATATCGCCATCAAGCAGGGCTTCGACGGCCAATTGCGTCATCTGCTCGGCGGTGGCGTGTTTGGCAGCCGGCAGTTCCCGGTAGAGGTACCCAAGCGTAAGATTGGCCGGGAGAAGGAGTTTTGTATCGTAGGAAAACGATACGTAGCCGTAACCAAACTCCTCGGCAATTGCCTCTTCGATATCTGCGAAGGCGTTCGAAACCATCTCGTCGATACTGGCGTCAACACGGCGTTTGAGACGGAGACTGCCGTAATCAAAGACACCTGCGTTCGCATAGTACCCAAAAACGGCCCGAACACTCGTCGGCGCGCGCTCGCGTCTGGCCAGCCACCCAGCAGTTCTCCGAAACATCTCTGTACGGATATCCGACTGTCCCCCTGTTTATACTGTCGGTTACTCACGAAGCGCAAACAAAAGCCCAATCAACCCAAGAAGGAGGACGAACACGGCGATAAGCGTTCCATCTTGAGGTGTTACCAGCGGTGTTAACCAGCGGTCAACAGCAACTGTCAAACCCACTGCACCGGCAAGGATAGCAACGAGCGCGGTGCTGTGGACAACCTCCGGAACCGAAAACCCATGCAAGGTAGGCAGTTCCGTGCGTGCTGTCTGTGCGTACTCAAAACAGTCCCAGGCAATCACAGCTAACGTGGCGCCGGCGAGGGCCAGAATCATCGGTGCACCGATAGCCTGTGCAAAGACTACCGAAAAGAAAACGGCCCCGACGCCAACGTTTCTGTAGGTAATAAACAACGAATATGCATCGCGTCCCCGCTCGAAAAACCAGACGTAAAAAAGTGAACTGCCGAAAAGGATAGCCGTCCCCAGCAACGGGATAGCAGTCACAATGACCGGGAGCCACTCGAATGCAGCCCACCCGCCAGGTGTTCCGTCCACCGTCGCCATTGCGGCCTCCGATTGAAGGATTCCCTGCTGGAGGAGATAAGCAACCACAAGTCCGATGCTCACCGCCAGCGCGCCGGAAAAGACGAGACGAACAATCCAGAGGGTGCCCGTCCGTTCGACCCACCGGATAGCATACAGTGGACTCGCCAGAACGGTGAGAGCTATCCCAGCGAGGAGAGTGTTGACGGCTAGTCGCGTGATAGTGGGGTTAGTGACAACTGCGGTCGTCGTATCAATCAGTAACCAGATGCCCTCTGGGTAGGAAACCTGCGCTTCGAACAGTAACAGCAACGCGACGGACCAACAGACCGCGAGGATTGCAAGCGCAAATCGATAGCAGAATCTGACCAACAGTTTAAGCAGTCGACCATCCCGCTCCGTCGGATATACAAACCCAAACGCCAGCGGGCGGCCGAGAAGAAAACCCAAATAGCCAACTGCCACAGCCGAAAGCGTCGACGTGATAAACAACGCTGCCGTTTCGCTGCTTTGGGCCGGTTCGACGGTAAAAAATGCATATAATTCGAGGGGAGGGGGCACAAGCTCTAAAATCCGAAGCTGGTCAAGAACGAACACAAACAAGACTGCGGCGCTCAACGGTACGAGTAACTGACCGGATGTCCCGTACACCCGACTGGAGAGAGCCGGCCGAAAGGCACCTACTGCAAGCGGAAACACAATCGCTCCTGCGGCACCAGCAGTGACGCCAAGGGCCGTCCCAATCAGTAGTTCTTCGAGCGAGAATGTGACGCCATACGTTTCGACGATAGTCACGGCCGGGGTCAGCACAACGAGCAACCCAAGAACAGGAATAGCGATACTGGTGACGAACTCCATGGGAGCGGTCTGACGCACGACCGCAACCGAGACGACAATTGCACTGATGCCGACAGCAACTATGGTGGCGAACGTCGCCGGAACAGTCGAGCCTAGCGTGATACCGAGTGCACCAAAAACGGAAAGGGTGGCGACGGCGTGGGTTATCCACCCGGAGCGAAACAGACGCCGACTCATGACCAGACACCTCCCAGTCGTTTCAGTGCAAGACGAAGCGGTTCCTCGGTATCCCACTCCAGTACTGTCACCCCAGCGCGTTGAAGCGAGTCAAGGCGCATCTCGCGCTGAAGCACCGTCAGTTGCGAGCCCGCCGTCTGTGCAACGTTGTGGTCCGGTGTGATGAGAAAAACCGGCCGGTCAAAGCGCCCGAGCCGAGACAGAAAGGCCTCGAAGCTATCGTCGTAGAGTCCGGTAACACAGACGAATTGAGTGTGTGAATCCGTCCGTCCAAGAAAGTCATCAGCAAGTGTCGTGGTCGGGGCAGCCTCCTCAGTCGAGGAATGAGTAGCCGACGGGCTAACCGAGCCAGGCGCTGACTGGGAGCGAGAGCTATCAGCCAGCGCACGGCGAATCCGCTGGTATTGCTGTGGATTCTTTTCAGGGAGAGATGTGTTGATATCGTCGCCCACTGTGGTCAGCCCAACTTTGTGACGTGATTCCATAAGGTTCTCACCGATAAGTTCAGCTGCGTAGAGACACATCTCGCGCGTGGTTACCTGGTCACCGTCGACCTGTTCGCCAGCCATCCGCCGCGTATCAACGATGAGATGTATGGAGGCTGCGCGTGCGTCTTTGTACTGGATTGTCGTAAACTCCCCTGTCTTGGCATACCGACGCCAATCGATATTCCGGGGTGAATCTGCAGGATGGTACTCACGTGTCGAGTGAAATTCGACGCCACTGCCCCCCGTAGATGTCTGCATTCTTCCCGTATATTGACTCGCACGTGGAGCAAGCGGGATTGACTCGACTGAGACTTCCGAAACGAGCGTTCGCTGTGCACTTAGCGTTCGCTGTTCGCGCGCAGAGCCGCTTGCGTTGCGACAGATAACCTCAACACTGTCGAACGTGTGTCGGCCTCTGCGGGCACGGACAGTATACGTAACCGTTTCAGAAGCGCCAGGTTGGAGCGCAAATGTCGCCGTCGACGAACCCTCGACAACGGGGATGCCATCAGGGACGACATCCCGCACTCTAATGTCAGGGATACTGCGCTCGGAGTCGTTCGTAACGGTCACAGAAACGTTCACCTTATCGCCGGGGACAGCGGCAACTTGGGAAAATTCTCGCGTCGCAGAGAGGCGGACCTCCGGCAACGATGTTACCCGATAATAAAGAATGGTTACAACGAGCGGTGTCGCCAATAACACTCCTGGGCCTGTCCCCAACAGCACCGCCAGCGAGAGCATCCCTGCCGCCACAATCTCCAACCCCCGTGAGCGATAGGTCCGCTGTCTGGAAGGCAGTTCAAGGACAGTCTGGCCAGTTGCTGGCTCTTTTTTGGATTTCGATGAGCTTCGGGTCGCTTCGTCGTCATCGCGCTTAATAAGTTCTTCAAGACCATCGCTCATGACTGGCTCACCTGTTTCAGCGCAGCAACTGCGGCTTCAACCTGCCTGCAGTAAGTTTCACGCGGGGATAACCAGAACCGGATACGCATCCGGTACGACCGCTTCTCAGGTGCGATAAACAGTGCAGCGGCAGTTCGGTTATCCGTCCATGAGCCTGTCTCAAGACGTTCCTGTGCCTCGCCTTCGGGGATATTTTGGTAATGGGTGAGCGTCTGAACCGCCAGTTCATGCAGGTGTGCAGTGAGCTGTTCGTGTTCCGCTTCGAACGTCTCGTAGTCCGCCGCAACCTCTGTGAGTTTGCTATCGATATCGACGCCTGGTTGGATGACTCGCCCACTGGTTTCATCCAAAGGCTCGGAGAACTCACGTCGAGGCGAGACCGGGTGGACAGGTGTTACAGGGAGCGTAAACCGTACAGCGAAGATACTGAGAAAGATGAAGCCGGCAATCCCAATGCGGATGAGCTCCTCCGAACCCTCAAGCACCGCCGGGACGTCACCAAGCAGGGCTTCTGGAACCAACCAGATGAGAACCGCTACGCCGAACAAAAAGATGCCAGCCATGAATAACAATGACTCTCGGAGTGTTCTTTGGGAGTCGATTGCGTCCAGAGCTTCCGCTTGCTCAGTTTCGTTTCCAGCATCCGTTTGTTCAGTCATTCATGTGCCTCGCGTTCGACTGTCTTGACCGCCTCTTCGAGTTCATCAGATTCAGTTGACGAAGACTCGCCGTACCGATAGGAGCGATAGCTGCTGACAATGCGCCGAACCGGATTAACAGGCAGGCCGGCATTTACTGCGCGGGTAGCGATTTCTGCCGGAGTGTCAGTAGGCTCAGCCCCAACAATCGCGACAAACCGTCGCCAGTATCGTGTGGCTGGGGAGTCGTCATCAGTTGCGTTGCGCTGTGTGTCGGATGCTGTGCCGTTACCAAGGAGAGAACTGTCATCAACTCCCTTTCGCAGGCGCAGCATCGTCCCTTGCATCCTATTTATTAGGCCGATAAGTAAGGAGAGAAGCGAATCTGGGGCCGATAACAGCTGTGTACGTAAAGAATCAGTGTCAGTACGCCAGAGAACCACACCAAAGATTCCGGTTACTAATCCACCGACGACCAGCCAGCTATACTGTACAGGAACAGTCGTTTCACTCCGTAGCTCACCGTGAATCGCGGCTATCTCACCGTTTGCAGTTGGGTTAGCCGGGAGCGAAACAGTGGCTTCGCCTTCCTCATCGGTCGTTTCGACCGTCTCCCCATCACGTTGGATGTCGGCACCCTCAACCGGTTCACCGTCCATCGTTACTGTCGCAGTGACGCTGGTTCCGGGCACCGGCGGGCCAGTCGTTCTGAGTTGAAACTCCCCGGAGAGCGAGCGTTCTTCGCTCAATTCAATGGCGCCACGACTCGCAGTAACCGTTGTTTCATTGGCAAACGGGAGCGAGACCGTCGCAGTCCCGTCGTCGTCAGTCTCCGTCTCACCTGGAGAGACAGCAAGCCCTGAAACTGGCTCGTCTCCAGCACTCACCGTGAGAGTGACGTTTTCACCGGGGGTGTTCCCGTCGGAGACTGACAGTTGGGGTTCGATGGTTACGGTATCAGTTGCTTCCAGTTCATCGGCCGTAACCGTCGCTGTAAACTCCTCGGCATACGGAGCCGAGAGGGTTACGGTCCCATCATCAGCCGTCCGTCCTTCCGAACTAAGCGAGTCATCGGACGCCTCTCCCTCAGCCTCAGTAGCCCGCAGCGTAACCGGGAATCCAGAGACCGGTTCGTCGTCGCTTGTCACCGCAAGCGAGACATCCTTGCCGGGAATGGGGTCATCCTTGAATGAGATATCGAGACTATCATCTATCGCATGTGTTTCTGTCTCGGAAAACGGGCCACGCGTGACGGCGATAACCACTGAGTCTGTTCCGGGCAAATCAACCGTAGCCTGTCCTTCACTATCT
>LKNH01000028.1 GCA_001564135.1 Halobacteriaceae archaeon Tc-Br11_E2g27
GATGAACTTCGTGGCGAGGGCTTCGATGCACTGACGCTCGATACTGGCGATGCACCGACAGTGGTCTCAGCTGCCCCTGAACTGCTCGTTTCGGGCGGGATGGTTGCGGTCTATTCGCCGTTTGTCGAATCGACCAGAGAAGTCGTCGAGACTGCTCGTGAGGCTGGATTAACCGATATCCGCTCGTTTGAGACGATTCAGCGCGAGATGGATTTTGACTCTCGTGGTTCGCGTCCGTCGACTGCTGGTGTTGGGCACACTGGCTATTTGACGTTTGCGCGAGTGCCCTGAGACGGTTGAACGTAGTTTTGTTACACTCTTTTTAATGGTCGCTATCGCCCTCGCGCATATCGAGTACGTTCAGATGCATGATGTGCAGGTGCGTTCCGACGCCGAGTAGCAACAACCCAAGGCCGACAAACAGCGCAGGCATCACGAGTACGTCGTACACGTCTTGAAGCTGGGGAAACGCAAGCACGGCAAGACCAGCAAGGAACGTCAGGACAATCACGCCGAAGCCAGCCTGTAAATAACGATAGCAGGTCGTCGTATCCGGAAGCAGGTGTGCCTTGTATCGCTCCTCCATCGTCATTTCTCCTCCGTTTCTTGTAGTTTTCTGCGCCGTCGGTCGAACTCCTCGTCGTCGATATCGCCACGAGCGTAGGCTTCCCGGAGCGTTTCGAGGGCGTTGTCGTTATCCTCGCTCCCTCCCATCGCGACTGCATAGATGAAATAGCCAATGAGGAGCACAAACAGTAGCGGGACGAGCACCATCATCAGCCAGCCGCCGAAGACGAACCAGATCCCGTCGCCCATATGTGACCATACTCCTGCCTGCGAGTGTGGCATTATCATCCACATAACGGCCGGAAGCACAAAGAGCAGTACGCCGACGACAATCGCCAATTTCAGCAGGGTGTTTGCCTGTGTCATAGCTACCATGTGGTCAGTGTGACCACATATACAAGGATAGGTCCTGTTTCCTTACTGCAGTTCTGGCTTCGAATATGTCGGTAATACCGCTCTGTACTTTGGAATCAAAAGTCCAACTCCGGCTTATTTTCAGCATATTTTGAGGTAGATGCCTCGGAATCATCATCCTGCTCACTCGGACCCCTCTCAGTTAGACGGTTCGGGGGGTTCCGACTCGCCACCGTCGGCCGCGATTCGTTCGACGGCAACCCCACACTGTGGACACGATTGTTTTTTTGTGTCAATATAGACCGTCTTGCATGAATCACAACGAAAGAGATGAGATTCGGTCATTTCGACGGGTTCGCTCTGGTCTCGAAAACCTGCAACTGTGGATTTGAGCCTTTCAAACATCATTCATCACCGGAAAGCGACTCCTGAACGTGTTCAGCCTCGATTGATTCGGTGGCGGTCAGGAGGGTTTCGGCCGTGTCGAACGCCGCACCAGCAGTTACCGTCTTTCGGGTTCGATTATACACGATAACGTCGGACTGCGCAAGCTTGGGGAGATGCGTGTGGTGTAATGCAACTCTCACTCGTTCGTTACGAGTACGGCCGTCATCCCGGGACGTGGCTTCGCCTCCCGTCACCTCCGAAGCGAGTTCTCCAAACTGGAGTGTTGGCTCATCGTGGTCTTGGAGTATTCGGATGATCTCCTGTCGCGTGGGGTCCGCAATAAGCTGAAGCAGCACTTCGGTCGATATCGACTGAGTATTTTTGGCCATAAGTAATCCCTCCATGTTCATAGGCGGGATTCCGGCTCGCTAGAACATGCACATAAGACTACACGCTGCCTACTGAAGTAGGCGGCGTTAATGTATATCCTCACAGTATTGTATCCTGTAACTAAACATAATAAATTGAAATAGGGGAAGTAATTTACATTGTTTAAAATTTCTATCATCCTCGTGCCTGCAGGTCCTGATGCATGTTCGACTTACTGGTGGTCTGTTTTGAGATGTGTTCGGACCAGTGATTGGGGTACTCCGTCGGTGTCTGGTGAACGCAACTGGTTCACATTACGAGACCAGGTACGCCGAAATCCATACTGTTCAGTAGGATGACCATTCAGCTCAGAACGGAGAGACTATCAAAGCTGTCGCTTGTAGGCTTCGAGCGTCTCCTCGATATCCTCCTCGGTGTGGGCGTCGGAAACGAACTGGGATTCAAACTGGTTCGCGGTGAGAAAAATCCCTTCATCTTTCATCGCGGGCCAGAACAGCCGTTCCCAGCGTTCGGTGTCGGCGCGTTTGATGTCAGCGCCGTTCTTTGGGCAGTAATCGTACCGGCTACACTCCGAATTTTGCTGACAGCCGCTTTCGCAGTGGTTTGACCGGTCGCTCGGTCCCTCCCGTGTGAAGACGACTTTGAACATGCTGTCAGTGCCGACGACGGTGTAGTTTGGTGCGTGGTCGGCGATAATGTCGGTCAATCCGGCACGTAACTGCTCGCCGAGGCCGTTGACGTGGTCGTAGACGTCGTTTTCAGCAGCATATCGGAGCGTTTCGAGTCCAGCGGCCATCGTGACGGGGTGGCCGGAGAAGGTTCCCGACTGGAAGACATCGCCGGAGGGGGTAAACTCCTCGATAATCTCGGTTCGCCCGCCGATTGCGCCGACGGGGAAGCCGCCGCCGATAATTTTCCCGAAAGTGGTTACGTCGGGTGTCACGCCAAATTTCCCCTGTGCACACTGCAACCCGCCGACGCGGAAGCCAGTGATTACTTCGTCGAAAATGAGGAGCGAGCCGTGTTCATCGGTCACTTCCCGCAGCGTTTCGTGGTAGCCATCGACAGGGTGGACGATGCCGTAATTCCCAAGAATTGGTTCGGTGAGGACGGCCGCGATATCGTCACCGTGCTCGGCAAACACCTCGTGCACTGCCTGTTCATCGTTGAATGGCACAGTGAGGGTATGTTCGGCGAACGTCTCGGGGATGCCGGGACTCGATGGGTGGGTGTCGCTGCCGCTTCCCTCAACAAGTGTACTCTCCTGTGCGCCATGGTAGCTCCCTTCCATGATGACGATTTTATCGCGGCCGGTGTACCCCCGGGCCAGTCGGACGGCGGAGACAGTTGCTTCCGTGCCGCTGTTGACAAATCGTATCATTTCGACGCTCGGGACGTGGCGAGCAACGAATTCCGCCAGTTCAACCTCGACTTCAGTCGGTGCGCCGTACATCGGTCCCTCGCTGGCACGCTGCTGGATTCCGGCCATCACTGACTCGGGGAGGTCGTGACCCAACAGGAGCGGGCCATAGCCCATCACGTAGTCGATATACCGGTTTCCGTCGGCATCGATGACGTGCGCGCCGTCACCGCGCTCGACAAAAAACGGATAGGGGCGAATTGCGCGGACGGACGAGTTAACGCCGCCGGGGAGCACACTCAGCGCCCGCTCGTACAGCGAACGTGACTGGTTGTCTGTCATAATTGCCCGTTGGACGGCCGGTGGAAAGAAGCTAACGCGTTCGCACTGTCGGAGAGTGCGGGACTATCGGTCACAAAGGGCTGCTGGGCTTTCCTCGGTCGTGTATGGTGGGTTCTCAACCGCGTCCGGGACACTTGCAACGAGTTCGTAGTAACTCCCCGGTGCCTGTGCCTGTGCGTCGCGCCCCCGAACGACTGGTGCATACCGCATCGCCTGTCCATCCTCCGACCGAAGTTCCTGCTCACCCATGCCGACTGTGTACGTTTGCCCGTTCAGTTCCTCAGCCACGTCATCAGGCTCAGTTGAACTTGCTCGTTCGACCGCTGCGGCGTACTGAGCCACCTGTACGTATGCGAGATGCGCAAACTGCGAGGGTTCGTCTGTCGAGCGGTCGCCATCCCACGAGTCTTCGAACGCGTCCGAAAAGTCGCTGCCGAGTCCCGACATCCAATGAACCGTTCCGTAGACATCTTCGAGTGCTGTCCCGGCATTTTCGGCCATCTCAGGGCTAATAATTGGTGTCGCAATCGTAATCTCTTCGCGTTCCAGCTCTTCGTCCTCGTTGATAACCGTTTCGAGGTTTCTGAGCGCCCGCTCGCCATCAGTCCCATAGATGTTAAGAACAATAAGGTCGGGTCGTCGGCTCAGCAGGTCTTCGATATCTCCTTCGTAATTGACACCCGCACCCACTTCTGACGTGGTTAACTCGAACCACTCGCGGCCGACGTTGCTTAGCTCGTCACCCATCGCCTGACTGAACTCCTGTCCGAACGGGCTGTCGATTGCAAGCTGCACGAACTCGATTGCCTCGTCGGCTCCAAGCTCATCGCCAAGCACTTCGCCGAGCGACCGCGCCGCAATCGTCGGATTATACATTTCGTTGAACGCATGGGGATGACAGAGCTGCCCACTGGCATCGTCTGTCGGGACAAACCCACCCATGTAGAGAACTGAGTCGTCAGCCTCAGCCAGCGCCTCCTGGTGGGCGCTTCCCTCAACACCGGAGACACCGCCGGTGAGCATCTCGATATCCTCTTGCAGTAGGCCTGTCGCTGCATCGGTCGCTCCGCTTTCGGTCCCGCCGGTGTCCTCAAAGAGCAATTCGACAGTTTCCCCCAGGAGACCACCATCGGCGCTGACGTCGTCCCACGGTGTTTCGGTGATTGGGCCGGTTCCATCGTTCAGGTGCTCGACTGCGAGTTCGTAGCCATCACGCAACCGTGCCCCTTCCTCTGAACGACTGCCAGTCTCCGGAAGGCTGACACCGATTCGAATTGTGTCGTCTTCCGTGTCTCCTTCGTCCGGGTCGTCATCCCCGTTCCCGACACAGCCAGCCAGCGCAAGCGTTCCGGTTGCCCCCGCAGTCGCCAGTAGTTGTCGTCTCGTCATCTGTGACGAGTGCCCCCGTTTCTCGTACATTGTGATTACGTGCTACAGCAATCTCCCCGACCCGTTAAACGTTTTACTCAAAACGAGTTGGTCTGTCAACAACGCTGGCGGTTTTTTAGCAGTCAGGGCTGTTGGATGCCTTCTGTTACTGCTGGCTCTCGTCCGCGTGAGCGGTATCGGGCTGGATTTCGAACGTCCCGTCAGCGCTCGCCGAGATAGTGTGGTCAGCATACCGAAACGACACTGTGAGTGATGACTGGTCGCCGGTTAGTAGCCTGTCGAGTGCCTCCGCGTCGATGGTTTGTTGCAGTGGTGGTAACTCGGTTTCCGTCCGGTTGGAGAGCTCAGCAACGGCGCCGACGATAGCCATACTTGGTTGTTCGGAGGATTCCCATCGGTCCGGAACGGTGGCTGGATTCCCCTCTCCATCTCCGTCGCTTTCTCCATTCTTTTTGGTGTGCATAGCGTTACGGTATAAACAAGCATGTGGCCCGAGACACCCGGCCTGCTCTGTCTCGGGAGTGCCTACACGCTTGATTCCTTGTCCATACCTTCCTCTCTGTTCCCCTATATACTTACTGTGAGGATTTGAATAACACGAAAGCAATTATCCACTGATGGTATCTAATTGAAGAGTTCACTCAGCAGCGCTGTCGAGTTGCCAGGTGAACAGCGCCTTCAGGACGACGACCAGACTGTTTGTCGGTCCGGCACCCCATATCGCTGTTTCATCGCGTGGTTCCGGTGGATGGTCACCGTTCCCTTTGACGAGGACACTCACGAGCGTCTTCTCCCGGTCGACCATGAGCAGGCGACCGGCGGGGGTCTCCGACCAGTCCCACAGCGACTCGAAAAACTGTGCGCTGGGAACCTGTTGTTCGAATTTGGTCGTCGTCTGGTCGGACATCTCTGCAAGCCGAATCGAAACACCGCGTTCGCTCGCTGTTGACAGAGCCTGTGTAACATCCTCGTTCAGCAGGTCCTCCACGGTCATATACACGACCTCGCTCTCGGCAGTTGCGATGAAATCGACAACGCGGTCGGTCACCGTCTCACGACCGGTCACTGTCCAGACCCCGCGCTGTTTGTGGGTACGCTCTGTTGGTGTCAACTCTTCAAGTGCGTCAGTCAGTGCAGTGACGCGGTGGGTATATTCCTGCTCGAAATGACGGGCTGCGGTCTCCGTTGAAATTGCCCAGTACTGTCTCGGTTTTGACTGCTTGACGTCCACGAGCCCTCGCTCGCGGAGTTCGTCGGCGGCATCGTAGACGCGTGTGCGGGGAACGTCGGCAATCTCGGTCACATCCTGGGCAGTCCCTTCACCGAGGCTGGCGAGGGCGACAAACGTCCGGGCGGCGTAGGTACTGAGCCCAAGCGCTTTGAGTTGCTTGACAGCCGTGGACCGTGCCTGGCCTGTTGAAGTATTTGACATCAAATCGTCACCAGTTCGTCAGAACTACCGGTCTGGTGGGTTTGGCGCGTAGCAACAGAGCGGTTGGGACCAGTTCTATTAGCTACGCGCCATCGTATCCTCCGTGCTACCGGCACATAGGTTTGTTGTGATTAATTGAGTGAACTAATGATTACGACGCAGCCAAAAGACCGTTTTTTCGCTGCATATCTGCACATTTCGTACCTATCTGAGTGACACCATGTATTCCCGATGCAACCTACTATACATCTCGGGAATAAATAGACTGGTGACGGTTGAGGTTGGGACCAATGGATGAACCATCAACACAAACACAGGCAATAGAACTGCTCCAACAACTCGGGCTGAAAGAGTACGAGGCCAAGTCGTTCGTCGCGCTGACACGACGTCAGAGTGGAACGGCCAAAGATATCAGCGAGACCTCGGAGGTGCCCCGGACGCGCGTCTACGACGCCGTTCGTGTGCTAGAATCGAAAGGGCTGGTTGAGACCCAGCATTCGAGCCCACAGATGTTTCGCGCCGTTCCAATCGACGAAGCGGTCAATACCCTCCAGCTGGAGTATGTCGAGCGCACCGAGTCACTTCGGGGCGTTCTGAGCAGACTCGAACCGACGGATGACACCGATACGACCGAAGCCACCCACGAAGTCTGGGCAATTTCCGGCGACCAGGGCATCACGAGTCGGACACGACGGCTGATAGAGGGAACGACGGACGAACTCATCCTCGTCCTCGGACACGACGGTATTTTTACTGACTCGCTGGCCACGCAGTTGCAGGCCGCTCACGAACGGGGTGTGACCGTTGTCATCGGAGCGATTGATGAGAGCCTTCGTAGCGCAATTCAAACACGGCTGCCGGATATCGAAGTATTCCTCTCGGGACTCGACTGGCTGAGTCGGTCGCCGCTGCTGGAGGACGATACCGAAATCAGCCGACTGTTGTTGGTTGACCGCGAGGCGATTCTGGTCAGTTCGTTCACTGAAGGCTATGGCGATGGACGCGAGCACGAACAGGGTGTATTCGGCCGCGGGTTCGATAACGGCCTCGTCGCTATTGTTCGTCGGTTGATGGCCACAGGGTTGCTTTCGGAACTTGACCTGGCTGATAGCGTAGATACTATTCAGACGGATGGCTCTGTCAGTTCCAACGACCTCGAAAAATAGAGAGAAAGAATAGCTGATTGCGGTCTTCTGCAGCCGTTTAGACTGCGTCAGTGCCCTTCTTGCCAGTTCGAATCTGCATCGCATCACTGACGGGCATGATGAATATCTTTCCGTCACCAGGTTCGCCGGTCTGGGCGGCATCGGCGATTGCCTCGGCCACATCGTCGGCTTCGATATCCGCGACGACGCATTCGACTTTCACCTTCTGGTGGAGGTCGACAACGTACTCCTCGCCACGCCACTGCCCTTTCTTGGCTGGCTGTGACCCGCGGCCGGAGACGTTCGTCACGGTCAGTGATGGGGCTTCAACTTCTGCAAGTGCCTTCTTCACATCACCAAGCTTGTCCGGACGGATGACAGCAGTCACCATTTCGATGCCGCTGCCACCGTCGGTGCGGAGGTCGTGGGTATCGACACCGCCGTCGGTGCGAACCTGTCCGCCGTCCGTAGCGATGCTTGGCTCACCGAACTCTGGGTAGGTTTCGACGCCGTGTTCGGAGATATCGAGGCCCTCGCGCTCGTGTTCTTCGGAGACACGTGCCTGTCCGATTGCTTTGAATCCTCCCCAGACAGCAGCCGTCGTCACAATCGTCCAGACTGCAATCACGGCGGTTCCGATAATCTGTGGCGCGAACTGTCCGGCTTCGATAGAGACGATACCGCCTGCGATGAGTCCCTCACCGACAGGAGTTCCGCTCGTCGACCAGAGTGGGTACAGAACAATTCCGAGGACACCTGCGCTCCCGTGGACCGGGAAGACAGCACAGACGTCGTCGATTTTGAGGTATTTTTCGACAGCTTTGAACACCAGTGGAAGCTGTGCGCCGGCGAGGAAGCCAAGCGCGAGCGCACCCATCGGCGTGATGACGTCTGCAACGCCCGTTACGCCAACGAGACCGGCAAGCAATCCGTTTGCAACGTACAGCGTATCAACTTTCCCGGTAATGTACCAGGCAGCAAGACCTGCACCCAGTGCACCCATTGTCATGCCAAGGGTGGTTGACATCACGACGCGGCCGACACCTGCGTATGCGGCGAGTTCAGTGGCACCGTCTTCAATCGACAGGACGGTTGCGGCCGTTCCAACGTTGAAGCCGTACCAGCCGAACGAGAGGATAAGTGCGCCAAGTACCGCGAAGGTCATCGAGTGACCCGGAATGATGTTGACGCTCCCATCGTCGTTGTATTTGTCCATTCGAGAGCCGAGAACGTATGCTGCGGTCAGGCCGGCAATTCCACCGACACCGTGGACGACCATTCCGCCAGCGAAGTCGTGGAAGCCGAGGTCAGTGAGGACTGGAACACCACCGGGAGCGTACCAGACCATCCCCGCAACGACCGGGTAGATGACGAGCGCGAGCAAGAACGTGTACGTGAGGTATGCGCGAAGTTTTGCACGACCGGCGACAGCACCTGAAACGATGGTTGCCGCGGTCATTGCGAACACTGCGCTAAAGAGCCACATCACCCAACCGGAGGTCTCCATCGGAGCCCCCATCACTTCGGCATCAAACATCGCAAGCGGTGACGTATCACCGCCGCCGAGCAGCGAGCCGACGTTGTTCGCAATACCCATACCGACGAGGAAAAAGACCACAATTCCGATAGCCCACGTCAGCATGTTCTTCGTCAACTGGTTCGCCACGTTCTTTGAACGCACCTGTCCCGACTCCAGCATCGCGAAGCCTGCGTGCATGAAGAAAATCAGGAAGATGGCAACGAGGGCCCAGACGAGGTTTACTCCCTCAACAATTGCTTCAAGGTCGGTTACCGTGACCTCGAGTGCCGTTGCGCCTGCAAGTACTGCTAATTCCATTCGTGAATCACCTTTGTGTTATCTTTATCTATTTTCGTTGCTGTTTGTCCAGCATTTCCTCCAACTGCTACCGCATTGTCATCCAACGTCACACCCACCCGTGTGACAGCACCACATATAAGGGTTAGCTTTACAACAGATACTATTGAGGAATATTACTACACGTATGTCCAAAATAGCGGATAATATTATTCATATAAGGTCGTTCTTTGTCGAGTTCTAGCACCGTTTGTCCGGATATATCTGGACACTTGTCAAGCGACTATCTCTGTGACGTCGACCGACAGCCATGCGCGCGGCGCTCGACACTTGGGGGCATTTCGCTCCATCTGCTGGCACTATCCTCTATCCGAGACAGTGGTCATACCTGAAATCTTAATTCTTCATTTAATCTCCTATTACACAATAGTGATAACATTTAATCCTCTCATTTTCGGATATTTCTCTAATGTGCTCGATATGCAGTGCAACTGTTGAAGAAATACCCTGCTCGCCTGGACAATTGGGTAAGCGGTTGGATAGCTTGGAACCGGCTATGGAGGTTCCCGATGAGTGACTCAGTGCCAATTACTAACGGTACACGACGAACCCTTGTCAACGCACAGGGGGCAGTTGCGGTTGTCTATACTGCTTCCGAGCGCGTTGACGAGCAGGTGTCGGAGATTCGCACACAGACCGAGCACCAGGCCGAAGAAATGACGGCTGTCGTCGAGGACGTTTCGGAGTTGAGCGCGACAATCGAAGAGATTGCTGCCAGCGCCGATGAAGTTGGCGAACGAAGCACACGTGCGAAATCTCAGGTCGAAACTGCACAGGCGTCCGCACAGCACGCAAGCAACCGGATGGATAGCGTGACCACTGTTGCACAGGATGTCTCCCGGCAGGTCGGACAGCTCATCGACCAGGTTGACCGCATCGAGGAGGTGCTCTCGGGTATCTCCCGAATTGCCGACCAGACTGATATGCTGGCGTTGAACGCAAGCATCGAGGCTGCTCGTGCTGGCGAGGGCAGCGAAGGGTTCGCTGTCGTCGCCGAAGAAATCAAAACCCTCGCTGCGGAGTCACAGGACCAGGCCGACGAGATAGAGACACTGCTTACGGGCGTGCGTGATGCCGCTGACGACACTGTAGAGCAGATGGACGCAGCCCTCGATGAACTTTCAGCCGGCGAATCGGACGTCTCCGCTGTTGCCGAGTCGCTTGAGGAGGTTGCGGATGTTGTCGAGGCGACGGTTGCGGATGTCTCACAGGTCTCGCAGGCAACTGAAACACAAGCACAGGTCAGCGAAACCGTCACCGAGCGCTGTGAAACTGCTGCAGAGCGTGCCGAAACCATTCAGTCTCGTGTGACTGACATCCACAGCGCTCGCCGCGAACAGACAGCAATGCTTGGTGAGGTTGATGAGGCCGTCTCGGATGCAACGCCACCGCTTTCTCTCGATTCAACCAGACACATCTCGACTGGAACGGCGGCGCTTGATGACTGCAGTAATGGCGGTTTGCTTCAGGGCGGACGGAGCGTTATTCGGTATTCGGGGACGTCGGTTGCCGACCTCGTTGCTCGCTTGTGTGGCGCTGCGTTGACCAGCGGCTACGCCGTCTCGCTAATGCCCACACCCGACCTTGACCGTCAGCTCCTGTCGAGTACATTATCTCAGAGCGGTATTCAACTCACGGAGGCCATGGATACTGACCACCTGTTCGTCCTTGATGCGTTCGATAGCTGGCGAACAACCGATAACGTCTTTGACGTCAGCCGAGGGCTTGGCCGAATAAACGAGGAGACTGCTCGACGGCGCTCTCGACCACTTCTGATTCTCGGCAACATTGCTGGCGAAATCCGTGTCCTCGGCGAGGAACAGGCCCGCGCTGCGCGATACGAAAACGACTCGGGAACTTTCGAGGCTGATGATACGGTCTGTAACATCGTCAACGATGACCAGGTCGATACGTCTTTCGCGGCCTTCTATGCCGGTGCCGCCGACCAGGTGTTTCAGGTCGACGAAACGGATGGTCGTCGCCGCGTGGAACTGCTTCAGTCACCGACTGGCTCCGCGCAGCCGCAACCAATCCGCACGGAACGCCAGCAACGGCTTTCGCCGGGTGGCCAATGAACGAGAAGACGGTTTGTTTCGATGGTGGGACACAGCCATACGAAACGCTTGCTGGCGAGGCGTTTCACGACGCGGATGCTGCCGACCGGTTCGGTCACCTGTTCCATCTTATCGATGATGCCGTCGTCGAGATTGAACTCGTCGATGTTGAACCTATCGTTCGGGCGGTCAATCCGGCCTTCGAGGAACTCTTCGGCTACGACCGTGAGGCTATCATCGGCGAGCCGCTAAACGAGTTTATCGTTCCTGACGGCGTCGAAAGCAGGTCCGTGGATTTCGACCGCCGAACTGCTGAGGGCAAACCCAACAGCGCCCTTGTCAAGCGCCAGACGACGACTGGTATCCGGGAGTTTCTCTACCGCGGTGTCCCCTATGAGGGACCGGAGGGCCGCCGGTTCGGTTTTGCTATTTACTCGGATATCACCGAACAGCGGGTATATGAACGACACAGCCAGGTCATTCACCGTATTTTGCGCCACAACCTTCGAAACGACCTGGCGGTCATCATGGCGATGGGAAGCCACCTCCAGTCAACGACTACTGACCCGGCCGTTCAGGATGCTGCCGAGACGATTACCCAGCATGCGGAACGAATTTCGGCAACTGGCGAGGAAATGCAGACGCTCGAAACCGTTCTTACCGAGCGCCAATCCGCTTCACCCCTGAATGTGGCGGCGCTTTGCCGTGACGCAGTCGAGTCAGTTGCTGACCACCACAGCGATGATATCTGTCTTGACGTTCCGCTGCAGCAGCAGGCGATGGCAGTTCCGGAACTTACCGACGCCATCAGAGCGCTCGTGGATAACGCAGTCATTCACGGCGAACCACCCGTCACAGTCCACCTGTCCGAGACGGACCGCCACGTGGCTATTGACATCCTTGACGAGGGTGATGGCATTCCTGAGCACGAAACAGGCCCGGTTTTTGATGACCGTGATATTACCCCACTAGACCACGGCAGCGGTATCGGTCTCTGGTTGGCCCGATGGACCGCTGCGGTCTGTGGTGGTGACTTACAGTACGACCGCACGGCTGCGGGTCGGACCCGTCTCAGACTGACGCTCCGACCGGTTCTGGCATAGCTCCGTGGTCCCCAATCTGTTCCTGCCAACACCGCAACGCAAATACTGCGTACCGTCCAACATCCGCTGTGAACGAGTCGTACAGAACCGTTGCCGGGCGAGGAGAGGACCGCTTTGAAGTCCGTGGCTCGGAGTTTCTCGGCTACGTTTCCCCTGCAGAAACTGTCGAAGAGGCCGAGGCGTTCATCGAGGAGATCGAAGCAGTTCATGCCGAGGCCACACATAACGTCCCTGCCTACCGTATCCGTGCACAACCACTCCGTGAGTATTCGAGCGACGATAACGAACCAAGCGGGAGCGCCGGCAAACCAGCGCTTAACGTTCTCCAGCAAGAGGAACTCGAAAACGTCGTTGCCGTCGTGACGCGGTATTACGGCGGGACGAAACTCGGTGTCGGCGGGCTTGCGCGAGCATACGCACGGGGTGTCAAAGTGGCGATTGCCGATGCCGGAACCACCGAACAACAACCACACGAACGGTTCGAGATTCACGTCGAATACGACGACTCGGGAACGGTTCGAGGTATCCTCGAAAGCGCGCAGGTCGAGTTCGATGCCACCTACGATGCCAGTGTGAGCTTTTCGGTCCGCGTTCCGGTCGCTGACGCATCTGACCTCCGAGACCGCTTGCGAAGCGCCACAAGCGGGCGCGTCTCGTTCAACTAACAGCAACGGCGATGCAACAACTTCCAGTGGAAACGTGGGGGTTTGTCGCGCACTCTTGAACGGCTTCCTATCCTGTTCGAAACGCTCGGTCGCCTGCGTCTCCAAGCCCCGGCACAATAAACGATTCTTCGTTCAACTCCTCGTCGATAGCAACCGTCACCAGTTTGACTTCGGGGAACTCCGCTGCCAGTCGCTCTAGCCCCTCGGGCGCGCTCACTGCTGCCAGTACAATGATAGACTCGGGCGTCGTTTCGCCGCTGAGCAACTCCGCAAGCACGGCACTCAGGGTACTCCCGGTTGCCAGCATCGGGTCCGCAACGATGACGGTCTCGTCTTCGCTTGGTTCCGGAAGCGAGACGTACTCGACGGCTATCGGGAGGCCATCCTCGTCGCGCTCTGCGCTCTCGTCGCGGCTGGCAGAGATGACGCCCTGTCTAGCCGTCGGGAACACGTCAACCAGCCCTTCGACGAACGGGAGTGCTGCACGGAGGACCGAAACGAGCATCACGTCATCTCGTCCGTCAATCTCGACACCAGTTGTCTCCGTCAGCGGCGTCTCGATTTCGACAGAGGTCGTTCCAAAGTAATCGTCGATAAGTTCCATCCCACAGATTCGTCCAAGCTCGATGAGCTGGTCCCGGAACTCGGTGGGGTCGGTTTCAACTCGACGGAGTTCCGTCAATGTCTGCTGTGCCAGTGCGTGTGTGACGACCGTGGCCTGGTCGCGCTCCTCGAGGGACATACTTCCGGTTTGCAGAGAACTAATATAATTTCGGCGTTCCAGAGAAGAGACACTGATTTGAACCGACGCTTCCGGCACAGGCGACAAAGTATATGAACACTGGCTTCTTAGCCGCGTCTCAATACACCAGCGGTCAGGGTTATACCAGATATGGAAGAAAGTGTTTCAGGGTTCAAAACGCGCGGTGGCTGGGTCGATGTGGTCGAGCACGGTGAACGGATTACGCAAGCACTCGAAGAGCTTGCCGAAGACCACGACGTCGACATGGAAGCGCTCGAAGAGTTCGACGACTGGCGGCCGAAAAGCCACGAACGCCTCGACGAGGACGTCAGCGAAAAAACGGCAGAACAGGCCCACGTCGAGGAAGGAAAAGGCGAACAGGAGGGGAAATCACCCGACGATGACCTCCAGACTGCGGGCGAAAAACTCGCGGAATCGTATGACAGCCTGGATGACCCCGACGAAGCCGTCGATAAGTGGGGCGAAAGCATTGATTACGTGGCTCGCGCGGCGGATTCCGCGGGCCGGAAGGCAATCCGGAAAGTCGAAGATAGCGTCTACCAGAACGTTATGACCCGCGTTTCGCCATACTTTTTCGATAACGACCTGATTAGTGCAAACCTCCAGCGGGTGAGTCGCTCCGACGAACCGGAGTATGTCTTCGAGGTGAACGTCAACGATGACGACCTCAAAATCCGCGTGTCAAACCGACTTGCCGACTACGAACAGGAAGTCGACCGCTGGCATGTCAACACCGAAAAAGTGACCGAGATTGTCGAGGCCGTCGAAGGTGTCGAGGCTCCAGTCGAGGATGACAGCACCGACTCGAAAACCAACTAATTCTCTGCTCACTTCACATCCCCATGTCTTCGGCTGGCTCAGGAATTGGCAAGTCGGTAACTGAGACACCCAGTAGCTCCGCTGCGTGGTCGAGCGCCATATCGAAGCCATAGTATCGCTCCTGTTCGTTTCCCTGTTGGTCACGGACTTTGAGCATCGCATAGCCGTCAATATTCTGTGTAACCGTTGCGGTTCGCCCGTCGCTGGTGAACGACAGTACGCGCTCAGTGTCTGTCTCCTCGTAGCTGGCGGTGATGCCCGCGGCAGTTATGCTCTGCTCAGTCATACCGTTCTGTTGGTTTCTACGCACCCAAAACTACCGGTTTGACAGTGACGACTCATACTGCCGGACGTAACTTCGTAAACTTACTCGCCACCCCGGGGTGGCGAGATGGTTTAAACGCTTACGGCCGGTAGTATCACCGGCCACATTTAACATCGCTCGGACTGAACACATGTTCATTGGCGATGACACCCGAGGGGATTCCACGTCCAGCCGTCGAGGAGGAGCTTCGGTCTCTTCTCGAGAATGGCTCCGAGGCCGTTGCTGTCGTCTCCCAGCCCTGGAGCGGCCGGTCACGACTGCTCGATACTGCCGCGGACTCGTTCGAGAGGGTGCCCACAACTATCTCGCTTGAGGGTCCGGTCGCGGGTTCTTTTTCGCTCCCGTCGGACGGCCCGGTTATCGTTGAACGTTGCCAGCATCTGTTCCAGCGCCGTATCGGCGGTTTCGAGACGGTTTCGGCTCTTGTTGAAGAAATAAGTACCAGAGAGGAGCCCGTTGTGCTGGGCTGGAACGTGTTTGCGTGGGAGTATCTCACTGAATTAACGCCACTCAGCAACGCCTTCGACAGGGTCTACATGATTGACCCGCTCGATGCCGAGGCTGCTGAGACGTTGCTCACGGAGACGCTGGATGTTTCTGACCCTGAGAACGCACTTGCTGAGGCTGTTGATACAGAACTTACCGAGATGGCTGATGGGGAACGGGCTGTGGCGACAACGACTCTGGAGTCGACCAGTGACCGGCTCACACGGCTCCGCAGCGCCATCCGCAACCGCTACCGTGGGTCGGTCGTCGAGAGCCATCTTGAAGGGTTAGTCTCCGATGCGGCGGGGAACCCGACAGCTATCTACCGGCTGTTTCAGGCCCGAACGGACCCGGGCATAGATGAGTTACCCAACGGATTCGACTTCTCGTATAACGAGGCCTACGTGCTTTGGTTGATTCTTGCGGCGGGTGAGACGAC
>LKNH01000029.1 GCA_001564135.1 Halobacteriaceae archaeon Tc-Br11_E2g27
GCGCATCCTCAGCGAGGCCCCGCTCGTTCAGGAAGAAGCCACGGTTGTACCAGGCCTGTCCAAAGCGAGGGTCGAGTTCGACCGCTCGTTCTGCGTGTTCG
Organism: Halobacteriaceae archaeon Tc-Br11_E2g27; assembly: GCA_001564135.1. Classification (GTDB taxonomy): domain Archaea; phylum Halobacteriota; class Halobacteria; order Halobacteriales; family Haloarculaceae; genus Halovenus. Next base: position 102 of record LKNH01000029.1, read on the forward strand.
AGCGCCTCTTCGGTCCGACCGAACTCCCAGAGTGCGTATGCGAGGTTTGTTTCGGCCGTTGCGGCGTGTTCGTCAGTTCCGTCGACATCCAGTGCTTCCTGGTAGGCTCCGATAGCAGCATCGTACTCTTCGATCTCTGCGTGTGCCGCCCCTTTGTTCACCCATGCCTCCTGTTCAACCGCGGGGTCATCGGTGTATCGCGCCGCCCGTTCGAAGGTCTCCGTTGCCTGTTCGTGGCGGTTGATACGGATATATTCGAGTCCCACTTCAAGCACTTGCTCGGCATCGACGCGGTCGGCTGGAATCTGCTCCTCGTCGAGCATATCCGCGAGTGCGTGCGAGTCGACGGGGTCGACTTCGCCGGGTCCGACCGACAACTCCTCCGGGTCGAGGTCAAACGCATCGTAGGGGTCATCGAAGCCCTGCCCCTCCGAGAACTTGTGGTCGCGGGTGTCTTTTGTCATACCACGGTCTAGCCTGTGGGGCACATTAAGGCCTGCGTCGTAGTGATATATGTACCAACCACACCAACCAGCACACATGCGACTGTTCGTCTGTGTGGAGTGTGATGAACTCACAGCGAAAATAACAGCGATTCAGGAACTCTTCGAGGATGCTTCCGGATTGCGATTTACTGACCCAACACAGGCGCATCTCACCCTGAAATTTCTCGGTGAGACTGACGCGGAGGTTGTTCCGACACTCCGCGAGGAACTTGCCGCAGCAATCGATGATGCCGATGTTAGCCCGTTTGAGCTAACTGCCGGTGGAGTCGGAGTCTTTCCGGAGCTTGAATACATCCAGGTGCTCTGGCTTGGTATCCAAGAGGGTACCGCCGAACTCACCCGCCTCCACCGAGCTATCGAGAACCGAACAACCACACTGGGATTTGAGCCGGAACAACACGATTTCACGCCACACATCACGCTTGCACGGATGGACCACGCTGGTGGGAAGTCTATAGTTCAAAAAGAAGTCCGGTCGCGCGACCCAACTGCAGGGACAATTCGGGTCGATGCGGTTACCCTGATGCAGAGTACGTTGACTCCCGATGGCCCCGAATACGAATCCATCGAGCGATTTTCGCTGTGAGCGTCGGCCTTTATTGTGGTGTTTCGTCCCCACTCTCGTGCTCGTCGCTATCAACGGAGTCGTCGGTGGTCTCTGTATCCGACTCTGGTTCGTTGGCGGTCTCGTCTTCCGCAACGGGTGCGTCTTCCTCGACAGTTCCATTCTCGGGTTGTGGTTCGGCGTCCGTCACTACACCCTCGGCCGCTGTGTCGTCAACCTGCGTCTCGGCCGGTGGCTGTTGCCCATACCCCTCCTGTTGGTGGCTGGCTGGCTCTTGCTGGTCCTGTTGGTATGTTTCTTGTTCATACCCGGTTTGCTGGTACTGATTCCTCTGTGTCTCCTGGTACTGTCCTTGCTGGTGGCCCCCCTCTTGATACTGTCCGGTTTGTCCTTCCTGATACTGTCCAGCTTGGTCATGGTGCTGCGTACGCTGTTCGGACTGCTGTGCGTACCCTCCCTGGTACTGTTCCTGTTCGTAACCGTCCTCGTACTGTTGTTGGTAGGCCCCCTGCTCGTTGTATCCGGTCTGGTGGTCAGGTCCGTCGTCACCTTTGATACTGTCAAAGTACCCGTTGGTGTCAGCGTAGACCACACCAACGAGTCCGAAGCCAGCAACGGTCAACAACAGCGATTGCGTAGCAACCGTGCTAAAGAAGGTGTTGACGAGTGCAATCACCGCATCAAGCACAGTCGATTCCATCTCGCTCCCGGCATCGACTGCTGATTCGGCTGCACTCTCGACAGTTCCTGGTAATCCGTATCCGATAGCGAGTCCGAGCAGTCCTGCTCCTGCGAGGCTTCCGCCGACGGTTGCGCCGGTTCGGTGCAGCGAGCGTGTATAGGCGTAGGTTCCGCCGACAAGTGCAACTGCTGCAAGCGGCAGCCCCCAGAGTATGATACTAAACCAGCCGAGTGCCTCACGCGCGTCGTCAAGTTCCTCTGTCTCCAGTTCGTCTTCGCTGATTTCTTCCTCTTCACTGAACTCGTTTCGCAACTCCTGTTCGGCGTCCGCAAGAGCTGAATCGACTGTCTGTTGGACTTCGGGTGACTGTATCTCATCATCGATTCGGTTGTCGATTTCGAACCGAAGCTCTTGCCGAACCTGCTGTTCGATTTCCTCCTCACTTGGTGAACCAGGTCGGGCGGCGGCCTGTCGAATCTCCTCGTCGAGTTCTTCGGTGACAAGCCGGTCAATCTCCTCATCAATCAGCCTATCGAGCGTTTCGTCATCTATCGAATCACGGATGAGCTGTGGATTTTGCTCGATATCTGTTCGCAACGTTTCGATAGCTTCGATGAACGTCTCGCGTGGTGCACTCAGGTCGACGGCGATATCCAGCGAATCAGTATCACCCTCCAGGTATGCGTAAATTTGCTGAATATTTCGTGTCGCTTCACCACGGATGTACGCCTCGCTGAATGCTTCCTGTGCAAGCGCTTCGATATTCAGTTCGTTCTGGATAATGTCTGCATACGCGTCGTTAAGGCCATCAATCTGAACGGTGACAGTCGTATCCAGGTCCTGTACGTACTGCTCAAAGACGATAGGCTCAACCTGTTCGTTTTCGATTGCTCTCTGTGCGTCCTGGGTTATTTCCTCCTGTAATTCCTGACTGAGGGAGGCAAACACTCCCTCGTCGTCCATCGTGTCGATGACTGTCTCATCGTCGAGGACTGTCCTGTCCGCAGCGTGTGCGACATTTGCGACGCCGACAATCAGCAATAAAACAACACCGATGACGACGAGCACTCCTAGAGAGGAACCGCCTTCGCTCATCGTTGCTCACCTCGGTAGTTATTGCTTAGTACTGTGTATCTGCTCATTATACTCACCTTAACCTCGCTGACCCGTATAACAGTTGTTATAGTTTGCTGACAATATTCACGATGCTCGCCACGCGAGGCGACTACTCGTCTGGAGTGCTGCCGGTCGATTCACTCTCAGCAACAGTTCGCTCTGCCCGTGTTTGCTGTACGCTGCTGTTCACCCGGAACCCACCTGTTTCGTCCCGACCCGAAAGTTCCTGCTGTGGGAACGGGATTTTGATATCTTCCTCTTCGAACCGGCGCTTGACCGAATGAATAACCTGCCGGGTCGCTTCCCAGCGCCGTGGTGGGAGCGGTTTGTCAATCCAGAAACGAAGTTCGAGAATGACTGCTGAATCACCGAAGTTCTTTGGGACGACCTGTGGTGGCGGGGAATCAACCACTGCGTCGAGTTCTTTCATCGCCTCCAGAGCGATTTCTTCGGCATAGGCTGGGTCGGCCTCGTAATCAATCCCTACATCAACTCGGGTTCGGAGCGTTCCCTGTTTTGTGCGGTTGGTGACGGGCTTGTTACCGACAACGTCGTTCGGGATAATGATTGACTCTCCGTCGAAATTCCGCAGGCGTGTATGCATAATGGTGATTTTCGTCACCACGCCTTCCTCTTGCCCAATCTCTACCCAGTCGCCGATGATGAACGGTCGAGAGAACATCAACACGAACCCGGCAATCATCGAGCCCAGCGTTTGTTGTGCGGCCAGTCCAAGGACGATGCCTGCGAAGCCCGCGCCGACGAGGAGCCCGGAGACATCTAGCCCCCAGAGGGTCAGTGTTGCAGTAATGAGCAACGCAAGGATAGCGACGTTTCCAAGCCGGAGGATAATTTCCTCCTGATGTTTCGTCACTCGGTCGGCTTCTTTGCTGAACTCCTTGATGGCGTCGCCAAGAACATCGAAGGCGATATACGCAAGAATCAACAGCGCCATCGTCGTCAGAAACCGACCAACGAACGGAGCGGACAATCCGGCAAACTCGATAATTGTTAACGCGAGGTCGATGAGCCCCCAGACGATAAGCAGGGTGACACTGGCCACAAACAGGATAAGAAGCTGGAACGCACCGCTGACGAGCGTCGAAATTCGTGTCGGTAGATAACCGTTGAGGATGTCGATAACGGCAACGGCCTCTTCGTTCAGAAACCGCGTTCGGATGAGTCGGCCGATTCGTCGAATAGTCGCTGGCGCAACGACCGCAATCAGAAGCAACGCGATGACGATAACGAGTGCACTGACTGCGAACCGTCCTTCCGTCGTTGCTAACTCTTCGATGTAGGACTGAAATGCATCGAATGACAGCTGTCCCGAAAGCCACAGCAGCGCCATTTGGTGTAACGAACGGGCCAATCACCTTGGGTGTTGTTCTTTCGGTACTGCTGTTTCATAGTGATTATTGCGCTACTTTTCGTGGCTCTGACAGCGTGATTGCTGTCTCAGGATGTGTAACACACAGTTTGCGGTTTCTTGGCGGGAAGGGCTCGCAATAATCACTATCAGTTGATTCGACCGACAAGAAACAACCGGATTTATAATCAGGTACCTCCGAGTAGGGGATATATGAACTCCCGTGATACAACGGATGACGTCACCAGGCGCAATCTGCTCCGCACCGGTGCCGCCGGCGCGGCCGGACTTGCTGTCGCTGGAGCAGCTAGCAGTCCCGCTAGTGCCGACATGGATGCGTACAACGAATGGCTCGCGGAAGCAAACTGGGATGGGACAACCGCCGATGCGACAGCCGTTGATGACGTCTTTGTTCAGGTTGGTGCAGGTGCAGAGGGTCTCCAATTTAACCCACCCGCGATACTCATCGAACCGGGAACCACAATTACGTTCGAATGGACCGGACAAGGTGGAAATCACAACGTCGTCCACCAGACTGACCCAGACCCGGAACGCGACGAGAAAGTCTTCGACAGCATGGAGGATGCACACGACGGCGAAATACCAGCTTCTGAAGGGACTATCTACGAACTCACACTCGATGAGGAAGGCTGGTATCCCTACGTCTGTACACCACACGCCTCGCTTGAGATGAAAGGCGTCATTGTTGTGGGTGAAGACCACGTTGAGACGGACCTCGTTGAGTATGACCTTCTTGGTGATGAGGGCTCAAACTTCCGCGCTGTCTGGAGCGGTGCAGCCGTTTTCGGTGCTGTTTCGCTGGTTGGTGTTGCTGCCTACCGCGAACTCGTCGACGAATAACTCGAAACGAGAAAAATCGAACTGTTCACACGCCGCGGTGCTGGAGCTGTTCTTCTTCGGGCAAGTCGACGTTTGCATCTCCTTTCATCCCCGAACCGATATTCGAGGAGATTTCGGCGAGTTTTTCGGGGTCATCCCAGTTGTTCACTGCTTCGACGACTGCCTGACCCATCGCGCGTGGATTTTCCGCACCGAAGATACCTGACCCGACGAAGATACCATCACAGCCGTGATGCATCATCAGCGCCGCATCCGCTGGTGTCGCAATTCCACCGGCAGCGAAGTTAACGACCGGCAATCTACCCATCTCGGCGGTCTCGTGTACGAGCTCCGCCGGAGCTTCGTTTTCGCGTGCCCAGCGTTCGCGCTCTTCGAAACTCATTCCGGTGAGTTTGCGGATTGCCGATTTGATGTTCCGCTGGTGGTGAACGGCTTGATTCACGTCGCCAGTTCCCGCTTCGCCTTTGGTTCGAATCATTGCAGCCCCCTCTTCGATACGACGGAGTGCTTCGCCGAGGTTGCGTGCTCCACAGACAAACGGTGATGTAAATTCCCGTTTATCGATGTGGTATTTATCATCAGCAGGCGTTAGCACCTCGGATTCGTCTATCATATCAACGCCGATGGCTTCGAGAATTTCGGCCTCTTTGGTGTGACCGATACGGGATTTCCCCATCACTGGAATCGAGACGGAATCGATAATATCGGAGACGTCTGCCGGGTCGGCCATCCGGGCCACGCCGCCACGTTTACGAATATCCGCGGGGACGGCTTCGAGGGACATCACTGCAACCGAACCGACGTCCTCAGCAATCTTTGCTTGTTCTTCGTTCACGACATCCATGATGACGCCGCCTTTTTGCATCTTCGCAAAGCCGCGTTTGACCAGTTCGGTCCCACGACGCAGCTCTTCTAAATCTGTGGCCTCACTCATAGGAGTCAGTTGGACCAGACGTACTTAACAGGCTTGTTTGGGGAAATCAGGAGGTCAGATTGTGGGGTGGTCTCTGGACCTTTTCGCCGATTGCCACACGCTTATACGGGATTGCGATAAGCTGTAGCCATGGACGGCAAGGGGTCAGCGACAGCCGGGACAGGCCAGCAGGCTGGCGGTACCGACCCACAGTCGGTAGGTGAGCGCCTCGATACATTCGTCGCCAGTCGTGTCAGCGGTTCAGTTCCCAGCCAGCGGGACCTCCCCCGGTACGTTGCGCCGGTTCCAACATGGCTCGAAAACGTCGCCTTTCGCCTGGTTTGGCTCATCGTCGCAATCAACCTCGCTGGCACCGCGTTTGGCTTTTATTATTACGCAGGTCAGCTCTCGGTCACGCCGCTGGTCATGTGGCCTATCGTTCCCGTCAGCCCGCTTGCAACGCTGTATCTCGCCATCTCCCTGACCCTCTGGAAGCGCGGCTACGACGGCCACATTACACAACTTGTCCACATGCTTGCGTTCTTTGGCTGTCTCAAATACGGCTTCTGGGCTGCCTTCGCACAGATTGTGATTGAAGGGCCGGGATACGTTCCGTTTGCCCTGTGGCAGTTTCTTATCTGGAGTCACGTCGGCATGATACTGCAGGCGTTTCTTATCACCCGGTATGCCGACTTTCCGGTCTGGGCGATTGCACTCACCACGGGTTGGTACGTCCTCAACGATATGCTTGATTTTTTCATCCCGGTGCTTGGCGGTCCACACCACACCTGGTTGAACGAACTGTTCCGCGACGGAAGCGTTGGCTCGATACCAGCCTTTGATATTGCCGCCGCAGCGGCTGTTTTCGCCACTGTTGCAGCGGTCTTTCTTGCCATGGCGACGCGGATTGCGCTGTTACGCCAGTCGCAAGGGGAGTATACCGGTCGAGGGAAGCTGTGATAGAGTCGTCGCTACCCATCCTTCGTGAGAACTATCAATTGTTCCGCCGACCGGTATAGCAGGAACCGAACGGATGGTTTCAAGTCGAACGGGTGGATATCCGACTGTATGAACGAAGGCGACAGAGTCCAGGTCGAACGCGGCGAGCAGAGTTTTGAGGGTGTATTGCTCCCGTCCTCGACCGAGGAGCATCTGGTACTCAAACTCGAAAGTGGCTACAACGTTGGCGTCGACCGGGAGTCAGCACAGGTCGACGTGCTCGAATCCGCTGTCTACGATGTCGAAAGCGCACAGGATGGAACGGGCGAGTCTGCCATCGAGTTCGATGATGACCTCCCGACGATTGCACTCATCTCAACTGGTGGCACAATCGCCTCGACGGTCGATTACCGCACCGGTGCGGTGACGGCACAGTTCGACGCGGAGGATGTCCTCCGAGCGGTCCCTGACCTTGCCGGACTGGCTAACTACCGCGGCCGTGTTGTGGCAAATATCCTCTCGGAGAACATGACGACGGATGTCTGGCAGGATCTTGCGGATGCAGTCTACGAGGAAATCGAGGCTGGTGCTGATGGCGTCGTCGTCATGCACGGAACCGATACGATGCAGTTCAGTGCAAGTGCGCTCGCGTTCATGCTCGACACACCGGTTCCGATTGTCTTTACGGGCAGTCAGCGCTCTGCAGACCGCCCTTCATCAGATAACGTCATGAACGCGGTCTGTGCGGTTGAGGCAGCAAAAAGTGACTGTGCGGAAGTGCTTGTCTGTATGCATGCTGACGAGTCAGACGACCGCTGTGCGCTTCACCGCGGGACACGCGTCCGGAAAAACCATACGTCACGCCGGGATGCCTTCGAGACGGTCGGTGCCAGGCCGCTCGGCGAGGTGGACTACGAGAGTCGCGAGGTGACGTTCCGCCGGGAATACACCGCGCGTGGGCAAGATGAACTTGCACTGTCGCCAGAACTGGAAACCGACGTCGAACTCATCAAGTTCACGCCAGGAATGGCTCCAGAGCGACTGGACACCTTCTCGGACAGCGAGGGCATCGTTATCGAGGGAACTGGTCTTGGCCACGTGAATACCGACTGGATTCCGGTCATCGAGGACCTTACCGACAGCGGGACGCCGGTCGTGATGACCAGCCAGTGTCTTGAAGGCCGCGTCTGTGACCGGGTCTACGATACAGGTCGGGACCTGCTCGACGCTGGCGTTATCGAAGGCGAGGATATCCTTCCGGGAACGGCGAAAGTAAAGCTCATGTGGGCGCTCGCAAACGTCGATTCGGTTGCAGAGACGATGCAAACACCAATTGCGGGTGAGATACAGTCCCGTTCGACACCGTGGCTATGACCGAGTACGCAACCGCTGTCGACCTCCCGGATGGCATCGATATTCGGCCGGCAACACACGACGATTACGATGACGTGGTTGCGTTCACGACGGACACGTGGGGGGAAGACTCCGACTATATTCCTGATATTTACCACGACTGGCTTGAGGGCGATGACAAGGAAACGCTCGTTGCCGACGCCGGCGACGCCATCGCCGGGATTGCACAGGTCGTGATGCTCTCGGAGACGGAAGCCTGGACGCAGGGAATGCGAGTCAACCCAGAGTTCCGGGGACAGGGAATCGGGACCGCAATCAACGACGCTCTCTTTGTGTGGGCAAGCGAACAGGACGCAGTTGTTGCCCGCAATATGGTCTTTTCTTGGAACCAGGCTGGTCTTGGTCAGTCCCGTGCGCTTGGCTATGACCCAGTGGGCCAGTTCCGCTGGTTACACCCGGAGCCAACTTCCGGTGATTTGCCGGAGTCAGTTACCGACAATGTAGCGGCTGGCTGGTCGTTCTGGGCTAGTTCAGACGCGCGAACAGAACTCTCCGGATTGACGCTCGATATGGATGAATCGTGGGCGATGCGGGAACTGACACCCACAATGCTTGAGCGTGCGGCCGAGGAAACTGCCGTTTTCGTCGTCACACGAGAGGATGGAACGAAGGGGCTTGCGTTCCGCACGCGAACGTACGAGCGGGAGAACGATGAGGGTACCCTCGAAGAGTGGGCGGAGTACGGCGTCGGTGCGTGGGCCGATATTCAGGCGGCAGAGACGCTGTTGGATGCGATTGCAGTTGATGCCGCCGCGTGTGATGCGGACCGAACTCGCGTGTTGATTCCGGAGACCGCGCGGTTCGTTTCCGACGGCGCGTTGCTCCGTGCGAACATTTCCGAGCATCCTGATTTCGTGCTCGCTGCCGATTTGACTGCGGATAGCCTGTTCTAATCGACGACGGCAAACGGACTCTCTCTTTCGGTCCATTCCCAACCCGGCAGTCGCGTCTGAAAGCCTGCGGCGAGTGCGGCGTCAAGGTCATCCACTCCGGCATGAGTGTCGTCATCGACGTGGACATCGGCATAATGAAAGGTTGCCTCACCGAGCAGCCGTAACGGCTGTCTCCCGGCAATCATCCCGGCCAGTTCACGACCGAGTAGTTCATCGACGATAAACCCCGGATAATCCGCTTGGACGTTGAGTCCTCGGAGAATCGATACGAGTGCTGTGACGTTGACAGCGAGGTCACCATCTGCAAAGATGGTATCAACTTCCTGCTGGTATGCTTGTACCGTTACTGGGTCTACCACAGTGTCGAACTCGGGGCCGAGCAGTCCCCGAACGTCGTTGATTATCTCGACCGTTCGGCCTGCTCGTCCCTGTATCCACTCGTACTGCGAGACGACGGTCTCCTGTGTAACCTGCATATGGGTTGCTCAGGGTGGTTACGCATCTGAGTGTTGTGCTGTATCGTCCACTGGATACTTACCGGTCGACGGAAGCTGTGATAGATTCGTCACCATCCGTCCTGCGTGAGAACTATAGTAGCCACTGAAAGTCAGTGCACACCCGATCGCACGAAGGCTGTGCGATCGGTGTGTAACTCGTTTCAATTGTTACTATATCAATTGTTCCGCCGACCGGTAACTGTAGCTTTCATCAGATTTATAGATTGGTGGGAAAACCTGTCAACTAACATTATGGGTTCATGGGGCTCAACGAGTGGTTGGAACCACGCCATCAGTTACTATCTCAGAATCGTTGTTGCGTCGGCAGCAATCGGTCTGATATTGTATCTCCTGCTTGAGGCTGACCAACTGGGAGTTGCTACGGTGTTCGGGTTATTGGTCTTTTTTGGATGGCCACTGATTCTTACTGTCCTGTTGTTTAACGAAATTGAGCGACAGACCGCCAAACGGCTCGTACAGTATCACCAGTCAGTATTCGGTCGACCACCACAGCAATCGTTGGGGTCGGTCAGCGGGTGGAACCATGCCGTTGCGTATTATATTCGCGTGATTGGCGCAATTATCTTGCTCACTGTCATTTTGATTGGATTGGCTGTGGCCGAGGAGTTTCTTCTCTTTGGTCTCTTTTTCATTGTCAGCATACTGCTGTGGCCGGTTATCTTGCTTGCCCTGTTGTTCAACGAGTCTGACCGGCTAATGACCCGGCGATTAAAAGCCTACGACGAGCGCATCCAACCCCATCCGCATCAACCAGCCTCATGGGGGAGTGTCAGCGGGTGGAATCATGCCGTTGCGTATTATATTCGTCTCTTCCTGACTGTTCTGTTCCTGCTTTTCGTTCTTGGTATTCTCTTTGCCGCCGAGCTATTTGCTGAGGGGTTTGCACTGCTGTTTATTATCTTGCTTCTCTGGGGAGTGATTGTCTGGGTACTCCTGTTCAACGAAAACGACCGGCTCATTTCCAAACGGCTCAGCGCGTATCATGAACGAGCAACACCGGACCAGCCGGTCCAACAACACTCTCAGCAAGGGAGTAGGAAACAACAGCAAGCGGACGCCCGTCCACACGCAAACACGACACCAGCCCAGCCTCACAACTCACAACAACCAACACCGAAGCAACAACATCCACAGCAACAGCAACCGACTCAGCGTCAACAGCGTACCCACGTTGAATCTCTTGAAGACATACCGCTCGGAACAGTCAGCAAATACGGCGTATTAATGTTCTGGTGGAACTATTTCCTCGGAATCTTTTACGCCGAGTTTACGTTTTCCGATGATGCTGCACTTGATAGCTTCCTCTATGGAAACGCCAATTCAGTTTTCGACGTGGTGGTGAATATGGTGAACGGAGTCGGCATATTTGCGTACAATGTTCACTTTGTGGATATCGCCAACGGTGGGTCAGGAAACATCCTTCGGGATGAGCTATTCAGAGTGGGATTTCTTGGCCAGCAAGCGGCGGAACTATCGGTCCCGTCGGTGGTGCTATTATCGCTACCTGTCTGTATCATTGTCGGATTCACACTCTGGCTGACATACAAGAGCGACTTTGCGACCCCACTAGACGGCGCGAAAGTTGGTGCCGCGTCGGTTATTGTCTACTTCCCACTGTTTCTCCTCGGTGCACTCCTCATTGAAGCAAACGGCGCGTCGCCGGTCCTGTGGATGAGCGTGCTGGCCGGTATCGCCTATCCTGTTGTGTTCGGGGGGATTGGTGGCTATCTGGGTGTCTCTCTGCGGGACAGTGGTGATGAGCCGACAGGCCGGCGAAAACGCCCACAACAGCGCCGTACCACTCATCAAAGCTCTGGTGAGAGCGGTCGTCGGCCGCGCTAGCTCTCTTCTTCCCCCGGCGGCCGGAACACCTTCGTGTGGCTCACATCGTCGACTGACTCTTCATCGTCCGTTGTGGATTCTTCGTCTTCGCCCTCATTCACGTGCTTGGCGTTCTCGTCCTCGCCTTCATCCTGGTCTTTTTGTTCGTCTTCCCCTTCGGTTTCCGGTTGCTCCGCTTCTTGGGTGGCGCTCTTTATCCCACTGCCCTGGTTGGCTGAGTCGGGAGAATCGCTTTTTTGTCTCGTCGTGGTCGTTGTCGATATCTGTGTTCGCTCCGAGGGGGCGACCGTTGGCTTTGCAAACTCCGGATAGCGCTGACCGGTCCGTATCTCAGTGCGGGCAACCGTCGGCGATTGTAATCGGTTGATACCGCCGATAGCGGCCTGAAACAGCAGATAGAGCCCACCAAGGACGAGCGGTGTCGCCGCTGCCAATCCAAGCATCGTCGGGACAGCGATACCTGCCAGCGTGGTTGTCCCACCAATGCCGCCAAGCGCCTCAATTCCGAGCACGCTGGCGAGGCCTGCACCAACAGCGTCGACAACCGTGCTCTGGCCTGCGGCGATTGCACCCTCGACAAGTAACGCTGTTGAGACGACCGCTCCAGTCAGAACAAATGAAGCGGCCACAAGTCGGGGTGTCGACACCGAGAACACTCGATAAGAGTAAGGGAGCACTCTGATATGGAAGAACACGGTTCCGACCAGCAACAGCAACACCGCGCCGCGGTAGCCATCACTGAGGACGACAAGCGCCCCAAACCCACATAACACGACAACGAGCGGGGCAACCAGCAAGGTCGCTGGGTGGCGGAGTCGGTATGGTTTGGCGAGATATCCATGGCTGTTGGTCACGGCTCGGTTCACACCGTACCCAGCAACGACTGCCGGGAGTATCACCCAGAGAATGACACCGACTGCAGCAAGCCCGGTCGTGTCACTTGTCCACGGGTCCAGGGTGGTCGAGAGCGTCGCAAATTCGGCAAACTGCTCAAGCGCCGCAGCGGTGGCACCCACCCAGAGCGCATACAGGACCAATCCACCGAGTAGCCCCGCAAGCAGCCGTCGCTCCTGTGTAACGATGAGCAGGAACGACTGTTTCAGGTCGTGATGGAGATACTCGGTATTCATACGCTGTACTCACCCACGCCGGCTACAAACTCATTGCGGTGCGGAAACTGTAAGCTCCGCAACACCGGAGAGGGTGAGTTCGTCCCCCGGTTCGACTGGTTTTCGGTCGCCTTTCTCCATCGATTCACCGTTGAGCGCGGTCGGATTTCGCCCAAGGTCAACCAGATAGAACTGGTCGTCCTCTCGGACGAATCGGACGTGTTCGCGGTGGATGCGAAGGGCTTCGTCCTCGTCGCCACCTGCCTCGGTGAGAATCCGTCGCAGTTCTCGACCGACGGTATCGCCATCTACGACCGCGATTTCACGACCGCGAACGTTGAGCACGAGCGTCTGTGGGGCTGTAGTCGATGCCCCAGCGTCCGCACGGTGGGCTTCGAGGTCATAGCCACAGGCGCTACAGAAGTTTGCATCCTCGTCCACGTCCGCCCCACAATCCGGACAGTTCGTCAGCGGCTCGGGTTCTGATGCGGGGTCGACATCGGCGATATCAGCGCCACACCCCTTACAGAAGTTTGCGTCGGCATCGTTTTCGGTCCCGCACTCGGGACAATCGACCGTTTCCGGCTGTTGGTCGCTCTCTTGTACATCTGAGCCGGCTTCGGCTTGCGCTTCGATGGGCTCATCCGTTGGCTCGGAATCGTCACTCTCCGTAGCTAGTTCGCCGTCCTCTTCATCTGCGTCTGTCACCTCGTCTGTGCCTTCAGCCTCGACAGCATCGAGCGCTGCGTCCTCCTCGTCGCTGTCTTCGGTTGTGACATCGTCGGGTTCATCATCGCCGGGTTCGCCATCGTCGAGTGCGTCATCGTCGCTTTGGACTGCTTCGACAGGACTTTCATCTGTCTCAGTGTCGCCTTCCACTGGTGTCGCTTCGATTTCGTCGAACCACGACTCTTCCTCTTCGTCGTCGGTTGGTTTCTCACCAACATTGTCCGTTGTTCCCTCTTCACTGTCGTCTGTTGCTTCTTCACCAACCTCGTCCGTTGTTTCTTCGTCATCGTCATCCGCTATCTCCTCTGCTTCGGCGGACGAGTCATCCTCGTCGGTAGCGCCGTCCGCTGCGTTGGCGGCTTCGGATTCCTCCGCCAGTTCAGCCATCAACTGCTCGACTTCGGCTTCCCCGTTCTCAGTTGTGCTGGATTCACCGCTGTCGGTGGCGTCGGCTGAATCCGCTAAACCATCCCCGTCTGCTGACTCGCCGGCAGTCGCTGCCGAGTCTTCGTCAGTGGTTTCATCGCTGTCGCCGACAGCACCATCGTATTGCCATTCCCCGCAATCGGTATTCGTACACCATCCCCCCGCAACAGCTGGATTGAACGTCGTCTCACAGAGCGGACATTCGACCAGCTCGCTCGAACTATCGGCCATACTCCCTCTGTTGTGACCCGGCTAAAATAATGTTATGGGGAGTAGAGGATAGCTTTATCTCCTTGTGTGTTATAAGCTAACATATGAGATTCGTTATCGTTGGCGCAGGTCGGGTGGGACTCCGGACTGCACGCGCCATCGTCGAGAGTGGACACGACGTGGTTATCGTCGAGCAGGACACTGCTGCTGTCGAACGGGCACGCAACGACGGGTTTGAGGTTGTCGAAGGTGATGGGTCGCGGGAATCGACACTCACTGTTGCGGGGCTGGAGCAGGCAGACGCACTCGGAGCACTTTCCGGCGACCTCAACGTCAACTTTGCTGCCTGTACGATTGCCAACCACCATGGTTGTCGCACAGTGATGCGGATTGATGATGGCCACCGGGAGACGGTCTACCGTGAGTACGTTAGCGAAGTCGATGAGGTCATCTATCCGGAACGACTCGGCGCAATCGCCGCAAAGAACGCCCTCCTCGGCGGTAACAGCCGCGCAATCGCGGATATCGAGCGAAACCTGCAACTTATCGAATTTGCCATTACTGACAGCGCGCCGATGCACGGCTACACCCTCTCGGAGCTAGAACTCCCTGGACCGTCGCGTCTCGTTGCCTTTGGGTCACATGATGAAACGCTCCGGGTCCCCAACTCCGATGATACACTTGACGCTGGTGACAGACTTGTTGTCCTTGCTGACTCCAACGTGTTGAGGGACGTACGACAGTTACTTGTCGGGGAGGAGACAACTGCGGCCGTTGGAGGTGCCTAAACATGGTCAAAGCATATATCATGGTGACTGCTCATACCGGCGAGGCTGACCGACTCAAGGAGGCTATCGAAGCTATCGATGGTGTCGAGCGGGCGCATATCGTTGCCGGCGATGTCGACATCATCGCGGTTGCAAACGTCGAGACGCCCGCCGGCGTGAAAGCTATCGCTGCAACGGAAATTCAGTCGATAGATGGCGTCGGTAACACGCAGACCTACATTGCCATGGACTAACGCTACATCATTGTCACGGAAATTACCACTGCCGTTGCCCCTGCAAGCAGTATCCAGACCGGTCGGTTCCAGTCATAGATTCGCCGACCACGGTAACACTGGAACGGTGTCAGGACGAAAAGCAGGTCGACGATAAGAAGCGAAAATCCGATAAACTGTATCGCTCCTGCAGTTGATGCCCCGATGATTGTCGGAAACAGTTCGGGTGCCTGTCCTGCGGCGACCACAATCCAGAGTGTGAGCACTGCTGAGATGGCTGCGGCCGGACCAATCCGCAGGAGCGTTTCAGCATACCGCCACTCGTTGCTTGCAGGATAGCGGTCCCCAGTAGTCGGAAAGAATATCCCTAGGACGGCCCCGAGCGC
>LKNH01000030.1 GCA_001564135.1 Halobacteriaceae archaeon Tc-Br11_E2g27
CTGGACAGAATCAAAACAGGAATGCGAAAAAGCGCTCTCAGAGTCCAAGGAAATCGCCAATGCACTCGACTGGGGCGTCGCCCTGGGGAAAGTGGATGCGCCTGCCGCACGTCATGGACTCTCGCTCGCGTTTGCAGATGCTCGTGCACGGGCGGCAAATATGCCGCTCTATCGTTCGCTCGGTGGCGCGACCGAACAGACGAGGGTCCCAGTAAACGGTACAGTCGGCGCAGAAGCTAGTCCACCAAACACCGCTGAACGGGCAGCAACACTGGTCGATAATGGATTTGACTGTCTGAAAGTGAAAGTAGGGTTGAACGGGGTTGAAGAAGATATCGAGCGGATCCGTGCCGTTCGGAACCGTGTCGGTGACGGCATCACGCTCCGTGTCGATGCAAACGGGGCGTGGACGGAAACCGAAGCCACCACTGCTATCGATGCGTTTGCCGTGCTGGATATCACGTATGTCGAGCAGCCACTTCCGACAGGCTCACTGGAAGCGATGCGCTCTCTTCGAGGCCGGGGAGTCGATATTGCCGTCGATGAATCGTTGGTCGCACATGATATTGACACCATTATTGACGCTGATGCGGCTGACGTGGCCGTTCTCAAACCGATGGTACTTGGTGGGCCAGACCTGGCACTTGCCGCCGCTCGGCGCTGTCGTGAGGCAGGTCTCGAACCCATTATCTCCACAACCATAGATGCTGTCGTTGCCCGAACTGCGGCAGTCCACGTGGCTGCCGCTATTCCTGGCGTGCAGCCATGCGGACTGGCAACAGCTGACTGGCTTGCAACCGACCTTGCACCCGACCCCGCACCCATTACGGCTGGGCGGATACAGGTACCACAAGGTGACGGACTCGGGCTGGAGGTCAGACCCTGATGGCCGAAACCGTACTCGCTAAACGGACCCGAGCAACCCCCGAGCGGGTGGCTCTGGTGGCCGCAGAAACGGGACAGCAGTGGACCTATCGTGACCTCTCGCACGCGGTAACGAGGGCCACAGCAGAGCTCTCAGCAGTTGTCAATCAGAACAGTAGAGACACACAGAAGACGATTCGAATTGGGACACTACTTCCCCCATCCCCCGCCTTTGTCGTTGCGTTCCATGCACTCCAGCGCCTCGGCTGGCCGCTGGTTGGCCTCGAACGGAGTCAATCCACCCAGAAACTTTCGACTCGTATCGAACAGACACAACCGGAACTCGTTCTCTGTACCAGTGCAACGGAATCAAAAGCTGCATCAGCAATAACAGGAGACTGCAGTACAGTACCTGTTGATAACTGGAACGACACCGCTACCGACTGGAAGCTGACAGCAACAGAGGGCCAGAGCAACGACTACATCTCAGAGTCTGTCACGAGCGGACAGAACTCACAGCCGTCCACAGCGCTCATTCTGTTCACATCGGGAACGACCGGGAAGCCAAAAGCGGTCAGACTCACCGACAGAAATCTGACAGCCAGCGCTGAAGCATCAGCGTATCGGCTCGGCGTTTCTCCGGATGACCGCTGGCTTGGTTGTCTCCCCGTTGCGCATATGGGCGGCATTGCACCAGTGGTTCGGACTGCACAGTATGGAACGACCCTTGTCTTCCAATCGAAATTCGACGCCGTCAGCACTGCAAAGTGCATCCAGGAATACGGGATAACGGGTATCTCGCTCGTCCCGACACAGCTACGACGGTTGCTTGATGCCGATGGAGAAGTACTATCGACGCTTGAAACCGTCCTCTTGGGTGGTGCCCCTGCATCAGAGGAGTTACTCGCTCGTGCGAGCGAAGAGGGAATTTCAGTGTATCCGACATACGGACTCACGGAGACTGCCTCACAGGTGGCAACTGCACGACCCGAACAAGCCCAGCGGTTTCCCGGAACTGTCGGCCAACCGCTATACGGGACGACGGTTCGAATCGTGAACGATGGCACCGTCCTCGGACCGAACGAACAGGGTGAGATTGTCGTCTCAGGACCGACGGTAACGCCCGGCTATCTTGATGCGGATGCAACTGATTCGGCATTCAGCGAGCACGGGTTTCACACGGGCGATGTCGGCTATCGAGACGATGATGGGCGATTGTGGGTCGAGGGCCGGCTGGATGACCTCATTCAAACTGGTGGCGAACTTGTCGCCCCGAACACCGTCGAATCAGTCATTGCGGACCATCCACAGGTCGAAGACGTTGCCGTGGTTGGCCTTGCTGATGCGGAGTGGGGCGAGCGCGTGAGCGCGCTGGTCGTTGCTGATGATTGTACCAAAGGTGACCTCCGCGAGTACTGTCGTGAGCACCTTGCCACGTATGAAGTGCCGAAAACAATTGTCCTCGTTGACTCACTGCCGCGTACGGTTTCTGGGACAGTAGATAGGGAAGTGGCCCGTTCGCTTGTCAGTGAGGAGTTGTAATAGGAGCCAAGAGTTGTGAAGACGCCAACGGGGTTATACCGTTTCCAACCGAATGCTAGGGTATGCCAGTCACTGATGATGAAACACTCCGTTCGATACTCGATTACGAGACCGTTGCGGTCGTTGGCTGTTCGGGGACTCCCGGGAAACCAGCCTACGATATTCCCCGGTATCTTGACCGCCAGGGATACAACGTCATTCCGGTAAATCCCTTCGCTGAGGATTTACTCGGGAAAACAACCTATGATTCGCTTTCGGAGGTTCCTGAGGAAATCGATATCGTCGACGTCTTCAGACCAAGCGAGGAGGTCAGTGAAATCGTCGACGAAGCGCTCGAACGCGACGATGTTTCGGTTATCTGGTTACAGTTAGGCATTCACGATGACGATGCCGTGGCTCGCGCAGAGGATGACGGCCGACAGGTGGTCGAAGACCGCTGTATGAAACCAGAACATCAGCGATTGATGGCTTGATTTAAATTGGTACTCGTTTGTGGCCCCAAACGAGCAATTCGCATCGGTAACGCTTTTGTCTCCGCTGGGCCGCGATAGATGTATGAGCCGCGAAGACGTGCTGGCTGTTCTCAGCGATAACGCACGATACAGTACCGAAGATATTGCCCGCCAGCTCGATATGGAGCCGGAAGCGGTCGAATCCACCATCGAAGAGCTAGAGGAAGCAGGCGTTATCAAAGGCTACAAGGCAGTCATCGACCGGAGCAAACTCGATGAGGAGCCAGTCCGTGCAGCGGTTGAATTGAACGTCACCCTCGACAGAGAGACGAGTTACGACGATATTTCCAGCCGACTCGCACAATTCCCGATGGTCGAATCATTGCATCTGGTCAGCGGTGATTTTGATTTCATGATGCAAGTCGAGGGCGATTCGATGCGTGAAGTCTCACAGTTCATCAGCAACAAAGTTGCACCGGTGCCAGAAATCACGCAGACAGTTACTCATTACGTGATGGATGCGTACAAAGAACAAGGCATCACCTTCGGTGACGGCCACGACGACGATAGGTTATCTATCTCACCATGAAACCAGCCGACCGCGTACAGCGTGTGCCACCTTCGGGTATCCGGCGGTTTTTCGAACTCGCCGAGGAGATGGATGATATCATTTCGCTAGGTGTTGGTGAGCCGGATTTTGCCGCACCATGGGCTGCGAGAGATGCAGCCATTACCTCGCTCGAACAGGGGAAAACATCCTACACTGCCAACCGTGGCCGCCGAGACCTGCGAGAAGCAATCGCAACGGATGTCAAAAAGCGCTATGACCTGTCGTATGACCCTGACGATGAAATTGTCGTCACCGCAGGAGCGAGCGAAGGAATCGACCTGGCATTCCGGGCGCTTGTCAACCCCGGAGATACCGTGGCCGTTGCGCAGCCGTGTTACGTGTCGTATGTTCCGGGAGTCATCTTCGCGGATGGGGATGTTTGCTCTGTTCCAACTCGCAAGGAAGATGAGTTTAAACTGACACCGGAGGTGCTTGCTGAGCATGGTGCTGATGACGCTGAAATGTTGGTGATGTGTTATCCCAACAACCCGACGGGCGCGACAATGACGGAGGATGAACTGCAGGCTGTTGCTGATTTCGCTATCGAACACGACCTGACGGTCCTTTCGGATGAGATTTACTCGGAACTCTCCTACGAACACGACCATACGTCAATCGCGACGCTGCCCGGAATGCGAGAGCGAACGGTCGTATTTAACGGGTTTTCGAAGGCCTATGCGATGACCGGCCTTCGGCTTGGCTACGTCCTGGCACCTGCTGAAGTATCAGCAGCGATTAACCGGATTCATCAGTATACGATGCTCTCAGCGCCGACAACCGCTCAGTTTGCCGCGCTTGAGGCGCTTGAATCCTGTGATGGAGAAGTCGTTGAGATGCGCGAAGAGTACAACCGACGGCGAAATCTCGTTCTCTCCCGGTTCGAAGAGATGGGAATCGACTGCTTCAGGGCCAAAGGCGCATTTTATGCCTTTCCCGAGTGTCCATGGGATGACGCAGAAGCATTTGCAG
This sequence comes from Halobacteriaceae archaeon Tc-Br11_E2g27, assembly GCA_001564135.1. Classification (GTDB taxonomy): domain Archaea; phylum Halobacteriota; class Halobacteria; order Halobacteriales; family Haloarculaceae; genus Halovenus. The sequence goes on from LKNH01000030.1 coordinate 4,438, forward strand.
AAGCCCTGCTCGAAGAAACAGGGGTTGCAGTTGTCCCTGGCGATGCCTTTGGCGAAGGCGGCGAGGGACATCTGCGGGTTTCGTATGCGACGGGGTTCGACGAACTCGAAACCGCACTGGACCGCATCGAATCATTTATCGAGTGAGACGCTCCGTTTTCGGTTCAGAAATGGTATTCAGGCAATCAGCAGCCGACATTCGGTACAAACAGTCAGTAAGTGAGCCTTATTCTACCGTACTCTTTGCTTACCTGTACTGATATAACGGCGCAAAGTTTTTCCACCCGTTGAGAGTAGTAGCTTTGTAATGGCAATTGAAGAGACAGGGGGAACCGACGATGAGTCGGAGACAGGGGTTGCCGTTGATGGTGATGAACCGGTTGCCAAGTCGGTCACTGTGGGGGAATACTCGTGGAGCGATTTTAAACATGAACAAGACTTGCGCGATGAGTTCGACCGGAGCGAGTATCTTGGATTTCATCCGCGAGATACGCCTCGGAAGCTGACTGGTGGCGCAAGCGGGGCAAAAACACTCCAGGAAACGTTCGATAAGTATCTCGACCCAACGCGCCGACCTGTGACGAAGGATGTGTACACATGGGAGCATTTCAAACAGGAATACTATTACACCGACGAAGGAGACCCACCGTACGAAAGCGGGGACAAAGTCCCGTTCATTCCCGAAGAGTATCTTGGCTTTGACCCCGATGGAACAGAAGGCATCCTGAGTAACGCGAACAATATTGCAAAGGCGCTGCAGGAAACCGTTGACGAACGAACCGTCAACGTCAACGAGGAACTCGACGAAGACGAGTTCTTTTCGAACCGCGATGGCTCAACGACGGTCGTCAACCGTTACGACCTCGAAAAGACGGTTCCGCTGGAAAAGAAGCGACATTTTGTCGAAAAGAATCGCTACTGGGTAAACAAACCGTATGCGTGTGTGGTGATATTCAAATCTCAGAAGGAAAACGAGTACAAATACTACGTCATCGAGCCACACCTGACGGAAATCGAAAACGAACTCAAAGAGTTTCTCTCTCGAAAGCTGAAAACAGCTATCAAATATTCGGAGGATGACGTCATTGTCCATGGGAGCGATGCTGACCGTGCGGACGTCATTCAGCGAGAAGCAGAGCGGCTTCTCACTCGGTATGACCTCTTTGAGGGGCGTTCTACATCCGATGACAGTAGCTCGTTGATAGATGGGCTCAGTAACAAATCTGATGACGCCGCAAAGGAACCGTCCACGAACGGAACCAGCCCAGAGGCGTCAAACGGAGAGACGCCCTCTTCCGATGATTCGGGCGGGATTATAGGCTCAATTCGCTCCATTTTTAACGATGGTTCGGAGGAGTCAGAGAACCCACTTCCAGTTGCGAATGATGAAACCACAGATGCTCCGGCTACGGGAGCCAAAAGCGACACGGCTGTCGAACCGGATGAGACGCCAGTCGAAAATCTGGATGGAATTGCTGCCCGACCCGAACCTGCGTTGCTTGCAGAAGACTCCGGCACGCTTAACGAATATCAGGTGGAAAAGCTACTGTACGCTCTCAAGCGGAATTTCATCGGTTATGCCCGTATCGACCCAATCAAACACGATATCAATGTCGAGGATATCTCGTGTGATGGATACAACAGCCGCGTGTTCGTCTACCACACTGACTATGAACAGATTATTTCAAACATTGAACACGGGAAAGAGGAGCTGGATGATTTCGTTGTCAAGCTCGCTCAGCGCTCGGGGAAGGGTATTTCCAAACGGCAACCACAGGTCGACGCGACCCTTCCCGACGGCTCACGTGCCCAGTTAACACTCGGGGCAGAGGTCTCAGACCACGGGACGAATTACACCATCCGTCAGTTCAACGACGTGCCATTTACACCGGTTGACCTCATCAACTGGAACACGTTCAACCTGGATGAGATGGCGTTTCTCTGGCTCTGTATCGAAAATCACAAATCGCTTATTTTCGCTGGCGGTACAGCATCCGGAAAAACCACGAGTCTCAATGCCATCTCGTTGTTTATTCCTTCGAGCGCAAAAATCGTCTCTATCGAGGATACCAGGGAGGTCGAACTTCCACAGCGAAACTGGGTCGCAAGCGTTACCCGACCATCGTTCGGGGAAGATGATACGGGGGATGTCGACGAGTTCGACCTGCTCGAAGCCGCGCTGCGTCAACGCCCAGATTATATTGTGATGGGTGAGATACGTGGTGAAGAGGGACGAACGCTCTTTCAGGTCATGTCGACCGGCCACACCACGTATACGACGTTCCACGCAGACTCTGTCGGCGAGGTCATCAAGCGGTTTACGACCGACCCGATTAACGTCTCGAAGACACTATTCACCGCCCTTGACCTTGTTTCGATTCAGACACAAACCCGCGTCGACGGCCGGAAAGTCCGCCGGAACAAGGTTCTGACGGAAATTAATGAATATACCCCGGAAAACGACGAAATCAACGTCAGAGATGTCTACGAGTGGCGTGCAGAAACCGACCAGTATATCCAGATGGGCTCATCGAGCACGCTCGAAGAGATTAAATTCGACCGTGGGTGGAAACAGGAGCGACTCGATGAAGAGCTATTCAAGCGCAAACTCGTCCTTGCTTACCTCATCCAAAACGGACTGAACACGTATACCGAGGTGGCAGCGACGGTTCAGGCGTTTATCAACGACCCAGAGACAATCCTGGCAATCATTGCACAGGACCAACTCGAACGGTCGCTTGAGGACCTCCGTGAGATGGAGTCGGTCCAGATAGAGATTGACCCGGAAAAAGAGGCGTTAGTCCCACGCCCGGAAGCGCCTGACTGGATACTGGAAGAGACCGCAGAAATCCTCGAACGTGCGGAACCGTTGCTCGAACCGTACCGAGATATGGATACGGGAGACCTGCTGGCCGCACTTGAAGGACTCCAGGAAAGTACTGACGTCGAAGCCGACGAAGAAGCAATGGACTTCGGACAGTTCGTTCCGAAGGCAGGAGCCGAGGAGGAATAATGAGCCTGGATACAGAGCACGAGGGAAAGCGGCCGGGGAGCGGCGGTGAAGTCCTCGAAGCCCAGTTTTACCCGCTCTATCAGTGGCTGTTTAGCGATGATTCGGATTTCGTCTCGGATGTCTAGCGAAAGCTCGCACAGGCACGGATGCCCAACAACGTGGAGATGTACCTCTCGCGGGCACTCGCAGTAGGGCTGCTTGCCGCCCTCGCCCTCTGGCTGGTTGGGACCTTCGTGGGCTGGTTGGTCGCCCAACTCTTCGTCGACGGACCTATCATCGGCGTTCCGCTTCCGGACGCACTTTCTGCGGCGTTCGCCGTCGTTCGGTTACCACTGATTCTGCTGACGACGGGACTCGTGTTTGGGGCAATCGGGTTTGCCATCGGATTCGGCTCACTCGTTTCGGTCCCGTACTTCCGCGCCAGTGCTCGTGAGCGTGAAATCAACATGCTCATGTCCGATTCGGTGTCGTTCATGTACGCGCTCTCGGTTGGTGGGATGAACCAACTCGAAATTATGCGGGCGATGGCGAAAGCCGACGACACCTACGGCGAGTTCGCAAAGGAGTTTCAGTCAATCGTTCTCGAAACGGAGTATTTTGATACCGACTATCGGACTGCTGTTCAAAACCAGGCGATGGAGACGCCGAGCGATGAACTGTCGCAGTTTCTGACGGATATGCTCTCGATTCTCGATTCCGGCGGGGATATGACGGATTTCCTCCGTGACCAGAAAGACAAACACATGCGAACCGCCAAACAGCAACAGGAAACGCTGCTCGATACGCTCGAGCTCTTTGGCGAGATGTATATGACGCTCTCGCTGTTTCCGCTATTGCTCATCATCATCCTCGTCATCATGAGCATGATGGGCGAGGGTGGGCAAGAATTCCTGCTGTTTGCGACCGTATATGGATTGATTCCGCTTGTTGGGATTGGATTCCTGGTGCTCGTCTCGACAGTGACACAGGACGAGATTGGAGATGGCTACCTCAGACCAAATTCGGGGGAAGAATTCACCGTTGAGGAAGGAATTGGCGTGTTTAATCCCGGACTGGTTGAGGAGTACACAGGGGAACGAACGGTCTTCGACAAAATCAAGCGCCGCGAGGGAACTCATGAGCTGATGGAGATTCTCCGTGCACCGCATCTGTTTTTCCGCGACCACCCGCTGATGGTGCTCGTCGTGACAGTTCCGTTCACGTTGCTCGTGTTAATTGGCGCTGTGGTGACGGGGAACGCACCGATATCGCTAGAGGGAATGCAAGAGCAGGTCGTCTGGGGAACATTTATCTGGATTTATGTTCCCGTCTATCTGAACCTGCTGCCGCTTGCTATTTTCCATGAATGGAACGTCATTACAAGACGCCGCGTGTTGAGTAACCTCTCGGAGAACCTTCGAAAACTGGCGAGTGCAAACGACACTGGCATGACGCTGCTCGAATCTATCAAAACAGTCGCCGATACCTCGTCAGGAAAGCTTGCACAGGAATTCGAGACGATGCACGCGAAGGTGAACTATGGCACGAGCCTGAAAGACGCACTCCGGGAGTTCAATAACAAATACCATATCCCACGATTAGCACGAACAACGAAACTCATCGCCGAAGCACAGGAAGCATCGAGTCAGATTCAAGACGTCTTATCGACGGCCGCAACAGCATCGGAAAATCAAGACGATATCGAGCGCGACCGGAAATCCCGGACACGGATGCAGGTGGCGATTATCATCATGACCTACCTGACGCTGCTTGCAGTGATGGCACTGTTGAAGGTGCAGTTTCTCGATACGATGTCGGGGCTTTCGGCCGCAGAAACAAGCAACGGTGGCGATGCGGTGGGCGGCGGGGATGACTTTACGGGTGATATCGACCCAGACATGCTGTCGATGCTGTTTTTCCACGCAGTGACACTGCAGGCAATTATCTCGTCGTTCATCGCAGGATATATCCGGAACGTCGATATCATCTCCGGAGTGAAGTTTGCAGTCATTCTATCCACGATTGCGCTGGTTACGTGGACGATTGTCGAGGCGATTTCGAACGGGAACGGGGACGCAGCCATGTTGTTGTTGGTCGGGACGGTAGGTGTGTCGGCCGGTGACCTGCAAACGTACGTACAACAACGGATTCAGGCGTGGTGGGAGTCACAGATAAGCACGGCAAAACGGGTCAAATCATGACTGACCGAGGGCAGACAGTTCACGATTACCTGCTGGGGACGGTACTTGTGATTCTGACTATCGGCGCAGCAATCGGGTTATTGTTCGGTGCATATGACCCGTTTTTCGACCCTGTCGATGCGGAAGACGAGAACGTTGCGAACTCGATTAGTCAGTATGTGATTGATGAGTATGGATACGGGTACGGCGGACAAGCCGTTAATATAACTGCAATACAGGAAACCCTCGATGACGACACGATAGATAGAAGCGTTGTCCCGCTTGGGCAAACACATCAGTTTAATATCACAGTACAGGACGGAGACAACATTGTCCATCAGGTGGGCCAAGAACGGCCAGGTGCAGCAGAGACAACATCCGTTCGAGTGATTACAGCACCAGGGACTGGCGACTGTTCGAATAACTGCTTGCTCATCGTTCGGGTGTGGTGATTCAAATGAGTGCAAAAAGACGCGGCAGGCTGACACTGGCCGATGACAAACGCGGACAAGCCTACACGCTCGAAGGGGTCGTCAGCGCAATTGTCGTCGCAAGTGCTCTGATAATCGGGTTACAGGCAGTCGACCCTGCACCCTGGACGGACCAGGATGGTATCGATACCGAAGAACACCGGGTGTTGGTTTCGGACCTGCTTGAAGCCTCTTCTGAACGCCAGAGCATGACGGCTACGGATGACCTCACAAGAGCGGTGACGTGTCTCTCAGACAACAATCCAAATGAAGCGGCATTCGAATCAGATGGAATAGTTGGGGAAAACATACACCAACTGTTAGCCAATCAATCGGGGGTTAATTATCAGGTCTTCCTCGATTACACTACCGAAAACGGGGACAAAGAGGAGATAGAAGTCTACAGCACGGCTGAATCACCGACGAGTAGTTCGGTGACTGTGACGAGACAGGTCCCTGTGTACGACAACACGCCCGTTCACAGAGGAGACGAGTGTTTACGGGACGATGACGACAAGATTGGAGATGAAGATGTGGATTTCTATGCGGATGAGAGGGCCGGTAGTGGGGAACTGTATGCGTTCGTGACTGTGCGGGTGGTTGTATGGTGACTGAGAACCGCTCGCGAACCGAACGTGGACAATTATTGTTGATAACGGCAGCGCTCATTGCAGTATTTCTGATGAGTGCCGTGGTGTTGTTGAACCTGCTGCACGAATCTCCCGAGTTTGGAAGCGAGCGAGACGCACAAAGCGTCGAACATGCCGAGCAGATAACAGCTCAGATGCAGACAGAGCTTCGGCGGGCGTTATTTATGAGCGCAACAACAGATGAGTTGGAGCGAACGCCGTGGGCTGAGAATGGGTTCGAGGACGATGTCGATGGCTTTGTTGAAGAGTACACGACTAACGCAGAGTGGTCTCGCTCCGGGACGACTGTCGCTTCAAATGTAGACCGTACTGAAGGCATTGGCATCGGGTTAGCCGAAGATGAAGTTGTATTTAATAGCTCCGAGGATTCGGACGACTTGATTGATGGCGTTGAACGGTTGACATACCTACACTTGGAACAAATTGGTACAATCGAAGATACCGTCAACATCACGCTGGATAACGACGAGATCAGAATCAAAGACGAGACAGTTACAGTTGTTACGGATGGAACAAGGGAACATACCTTCGATTACGACGGCGATTTTACGCTGGAAGTTCTCGGTAAAACAGTTCAACTGGAGGATGAGTATTCATTTGAGGAAAAAGAAATAGAGGGGTTGTTTGACCAACTAGGTGATGGAATGCTGGACATTGATGGGCCGATTGAGACAGGAGGGCAATTCCTGCTGGCTACAGAAGGTGGTAGCGCACCACCAGATGATGATACAGAGACGGACTCATATGATGGTGACATTGAAGTCAAAGATGACGTGATTGTCGACGTTACGTTCGATTTCGAATACTACGATTCCGAGATCTATCTAGACACGGAACTGAACCTGTGGGGTGAAAGCTAATGGGTGGAAAGAGACCAAAGAAAGACGAACGGGCCGTGTCAATACCGCTGACACATGCGCTGACGTTCGGAATTACCGCCGTGCTGGTGACGGCTTTGTTAGCCTCAGCGGGTGGATTTCTTGAAAGTCAGGAGGACAGAGTAGCTTCGGAACATTTCGGTGATATCAACAGCGACGTTGTGTCCCAACTGGAATCGCTAGACCGCATCGGTCAACAGAGCAACGAACCAAATATGACGGTCACGCCGGGCTATCCTGACAGAGTACTTGGGGACACATATACCGTCATCATCGAAGCGGATGAAGAGGGGACGAGCGTTCAAATAGAGTCAAGTGTCGGACAGGACCGACTCCCACAACAAACGCTCAACACCACAGCAGTCGAGTCTGGGGAGTTCGAAAGCACTGACCCTCGACTTTGTCTTGTGAAGGGCGACATCAAAGTGGGTGATAGCTGCGATGGGTGAACCCGACCAATGCCGGAGAGAGTACTGGACTGGTGAATCAACTACTGACCAGGAGACTGGGCGTGGCGTTTCGGACCTGGTTGGGTTTTCGTTGATGTTTGGCATCATCATCGTGAGCGTTGGGATTGTCTCAGTTGGTGGCGTCCAGGATATTCTGACGTTCGGCGAGGGAGAAGAGATACAGACGAGTCAGCGAGGGATGGAGGCAACCGCCTCATCGCTCGAAAAGCTCAACCAACAAGGTGACACACTGCGTACGTTCGACCTTGTAACTGGCGGGAGTACGACCTTCTTTCACCAATCAGAGCTGACACTCACTGTTGACGGAGATGAGGAACACGTACCAATCAATAGTCTGGTCCAGCAATTCGACAGGGGAGGGACTCCCATCAACGTGAGCTACGAAGGAGGCGGGGCCTTCAGGAGCAACTTCGCTACGGCAAATTACGAGCCGTCGATGGTTTGCCGAGAGACTCACGCGAGTCTCTCGATAGTTAACCTAACCACTGAGGACCCGGATTTGGAGATTGCCATCGCTTTCGATAACGAATTTGCGCTGGAGCCAACAGACCCGCCTGAGAGTGTCCCAGTGGCTGCATTCGCACAGACCGTCTCTTTCGATGCGACCTTGGTCGAGACGGAGGTGATTCGGGCAGACGATGACATCAATATAGACGTCTCAGATACGCTGCATCCTGAGCGGTGGGAGGCGACGCTCGAATCGCTAGGGTGGGAGGAAAACGGGGACGAGTTAGAATGTGATGCTGGTGGTGTCATCAGAATCAATACGGTCGAACTTGACCGGACTGATTTCTGATACCGCTTGCGTTTTTTGAGGTAGCAGCGGTGAGAGCGCGGTTGGCGATGCAATTAAGTAGTTAGTATATAGTACTATTAATACGTATGTGGGGGAAACAGGCGGTGACCGACGAGCGAGGGGTATCGGAAATTTATGGGACCGTCCTCGTGATCTCGGTGACATTCATGATGGCGGTTTTTCTCGTGGCGTTGGGGTATGTCGCTATCGATGGACTAACCGAAGAGACCGAAGAATCGCTGGCGCAGGATTCATTGGATGTAATGGACGAACGAATCTCGGAGGTAACCGGCGCGGCAGTCGATTCGACTTCTGAGTTTACGATTCCCGCTGGGGCTGGAGATGTTGACGTTGATAGCTCAGATGGGGAGATAGAGCTGTTGGTACGGTCTGAAATTGATGCGTCGTATCTTGAGTCCCCAACCTCGTTACAAACAAACGACGAGGACATCCGCCTGGGAAGCATCAAATTCGAGGGGCAGAACCGAATGACATACTGGCAGGGAGGGGGTCTCTGGGATGTTGAAGATGGAGCGGTGAGTCTCCGCTCAGCCCCCGGTCTCCAGTATGATGGTGAGCGACTTTCGATGTCACTGACGGAAATTAACGAAGACGCAGTGATTGAGCGAGATAGTTCAGTCAGTGTGAGTCAGGGAGACAACATCACCGAACTTGGTGATATGATTTCGGATATGCAGTTGGTGAATGTTGCAGGGGAAGAATACGTTCACCAAGTGGATGCTGAACTAACGATTTCATCCGACCTTGCTGCGGGCTGGGCGGAATATGCGATAGAAGCGATGGATACGCCACCAGCCAATGCCGACGAGATCTCGGAACAACTTGATGAAGAAGGGACCGACCTCGAGTCAGTGACTTTGGAGTTCGAGGATGTCGGCCCGGGACTTAATTTCCCATTCTCGGTTGAAGAGTTTGAAAAGGATGTCGAGGCAGGACCTCAAGGAAATCCTTTTGACGCAGACATCTTGTATAACGGTTCTTCGGCGTACGCGGGACTAAATGAAGTTATCGATGAGACAGAAAGAGGGTTTGAAATTGATGGTGAGAAGGTGTGGGATGAGGGATACACTGAACTCGATGAAGATGGTGAAGTTTGGATAGCTCAGTTTGGAATCTTGGAGGACGGGCAAAGAGAGGCAGATGAAATGCTGATAACAAGACATGATGAACCTAAGGAGTGGGACCGTCATGGAGGCGGAGGATTGAAAGAAGAGGATATTAAGTTGTTTAGTGGGGTTGAAGAAGAGTTCAGATTTAGCTCCACAAATCCACAGCCAATCTGTGTATTCGTAACAGAGGGGGACACAAGTGAAAACGCCATAGTAAGTCAGTTTGGTGATGACGAGGAGTTTTACGACGTATGCTTCGATGAGGATGACATCGACCAACTCTCACCCCAGTACGACGTTACTAAGTTGACTGCAGATACGCTCACAAGAGATGGGAAAGTAGCACCCGAATTTGAAATTACAAACTTTGGCGGAGAGCAACCAGACTATGCCACGCTGAAAGTGGGAGAACCAGGAGAGGATTTCGATGACGGGGAAGAATTTGGTGAGGCAGACGACGTTGATTACTTCGTTGTCGGGGAAGATGAACTGGAATTTGAGGTCGAAGCAACGCAGAACGAAGATGAAATAGACCTCTCGTGGGACTACTCGGAATCGCAGTTTGACCGGATAAAAGAGGAGTTCGGAGATGAGGTTGAAATCAAACTGGAAACGAACAGTCACAGTAATTCGACAACCGTTGCATTAGAATCACCACCCGAGCCATATGTTGAAATTGACGACGTCGAACCGGTAGTGGTCACTGACAAGCAAAGCGCACTGGAGGTTGAGACGACAGTAAATAATACCGGTAATGCAAGTGACCCAGACCGACGAGTCCAGTTACGGTTCGAGAACGCTGGCACTGTCGTCGCATCGGAGGTTGTTGATATCGAAGATGGAACGACGGAGACAGTCACGTTCGACGATGGGCTGTATTTCAACGAACTCGATACGAACGACCCTGTTGATATGGAGGTGGACACTGGCGATGACACCTACGGGTTCTCCGTGAATAGCGAGCGATTCGAAGTTGAAGAGGTCAACTCAACGTATACCCCCGACGATGAAGAGTTGGATATCAGCACTACCGTGACCAACACAGGGGATACACCCGCTAACCAGAGCGTAACCCTTGATGTTGACAGACCCGATGGCGGTACCGACAGCGAGACCCAGAGCATTGAGCTAGACCCAGGAGAGAGTGAAGAGCGGGTGTTTAACTCCATCGATGTATCGAATGAACCAGGCGAATACGAGATTAATGTCACGACGCCAGACCATCACGATGATGAAACTCATGAGATTGAGGCCGCAAATGCGCAGCTATCTGACGTGACGTTCGATTCAGACGCGACAAATGATGACACCACTATAACAGTAACCGGGGATGTTACGAACGAGGGAGATCTCATCTGGGATGAAGCTGTTGAGGCGGAAATCGAGGATGGTACCGATGACTCAACTGGTGATTTGAATTTGATCCAGGGTGAAAGCGAAGAGAACTTTGAGTTGGATGTGACGATCGACGCTGAAGCTGTTGGAGCGAACGATGAGAAAGAAGTGATTGTAGCTGCTGGTGAAGACGATGAGTGGGACAGATTTAAACA
>LKNH01000031.1 GCA_001564135.1 Halobacteriaceae archaeon Tc-Br11_E2g27
ATGGACAGAGCGATTCGAGCACACACGACTCACAGTCGGGGTTTCGAGCCGCACAGACTGCCCTGCCATGACTAATGCACAGGTGAGTAAACGCCTGCCATTCCTCCTGTGGAAGGAGTTCCATCAGTTCCTGCTCAATTTGTTCCGGTCGCTTTTGTTCGGTTAACCCAAGTCGCCGGGTCAACCGCTGGACGTGTGTATCGACGACGACCCCTTCGACGATGTTGTGTCCGTGCTGGAGGACGACATTAGCCGTCTTCCGGCCGACACCGGGGAGGTCCGTCAGCGCTGTCATTGTATCAGGTACTTTGCCGTCATACTCGTCACGTATCTGCTGGCAGGCATCTTTGATGTAACCTGCCTTGTTGTTGTAGTACGTCACAGAGTTCAGGTCTTCAGCAAGTTCATCCTGGTCGACTTCCGCATACGCTGACACGGACTGATATTTTTCGAAGAGGTCGGCAGTCACCTTGTTGACTCGTGCGTCGGTACACTGTGCAGAGAGAATCACCGCGATGAGGAGTTCAAGTCGGTTTGAGTAGGTAAGCGAAATCGTCGTATCTGGGTACTCCTCGTGTAACCGTTCGATTATCTCCTCGGCCTGTTCCGCTGGACTCTCCCGTGGCGTTCCCATAGGTTGTGTGGTGCGTGCCACCGGCTTGAGCCCTGCGAATTATCTGGCGATTCTGCCAACGCCCACCGTGCATCGGTCCTATCCGTCGAGTTCGCCGAATGGGTCCTGTATCCACGCGAATGCGAGTTCACCGAGCACGGCAGCAAACGCGTTATCGCTCGTCCAGAACGCGACTTCCTCGCTTGCTCCATTTGGTCCTGACTGTGTACTCAACAGGATGGTATCACTATCTGTCAACAAAAAGCGGGCAGTACTGGTGTTCAGGTCGCGCTCGTCGGGTACGCGATGGGTATCGAGGCCCTCATCTTTTGCCTTCTCAAGTACCGCTTCGTTCGTACTCGAAATGACTACCATGACGCCCGTTTCTGTGGCCGCTGAAAGTGCGCTCAGAATCGTCGGCGTAAGCATTTCCGGTTCATCAACCCCATAGAGAACTGTCTCGTCGGCATCGTTGATAAGACCCTCAGTACGTGAGGTGATTGCTTCCTCGCCGTTGACCATCCAGATGGATTCGGTCTGTGTTGATTGCTCTGCGGTGTCTGTGACGCTGTCGAGATAATCGAACGTCTGTGACCCCGTCTCCGCAAGCTGGTCAAGAAGCTGTGTCCGGGCTTGTTCGAGAGGAACAGGCCGATAGACGGTTGGGGTTGATTGTTGTGTTTCGACGAGCCCTCGTTCTTCGAGTCCCTCTGCCGCACCGTAGACCTGCGACCGTGGCACATCGGTAATCTCAGCTACCTCGCTTGCGGTGGCACTTCCCAGTTTCTGTAGACCCAGAAATACGCGCGCCTCGTAGGTCGTCAGTCCAAGCTGTTTCAGCCCTTCGATTGCATCATCATCTTCCATAACTATCGTCGGATACTGTCGAAAACGTGCGTACTCCACTACTAACAGTATTGTGGTTCTCTTCGCCACGAGTGTATTCGGACCGCAGAAGGCTGTGAAACTGATTGAAACACTTTTCACCGGTCAGACCAACAGTACACTACCATGATTCCAGATGTGGTCCTGCAGTCAGGTGGCGACATCGGTGCGCTCATCGCAGTGGTGTTGTTTCTCATTGCGGTAGTAACCGCCTATCAGAGCATCGTCATCGTTCGGGCCTACGAAAAGCAAGCCTACACACGGTTCGGAAAGTTTCAGGGTCTTCTCGAACCGGGTCCAAACTTTGTCCTTCCGTTTGTGACCAAGACGTACACGTTCGACATGCGAACACAGACCCTTGACGTGCCACGACAGGAAGCAATCACCCGTGATAACTCACCTGTCACGGCAGATGCTGTTGTCTATATCAAGGTCATGGATGCAAAGAAGGCCTTCCTTGAAGTTGATAATTACAAGCGGGCTGTCTCCAACCTCGCCCAGACCACCCTCCGTGCCGTGTTGGGTGATATGGAACTCGACGATACGCTCAACAAGCGACAGGAAATCAACGCGAAGATTCGGACTGAACTTGACGAACCGACCGACGAATGGGGAATTCGTGTCGAGAGCGTCGAAGTCCGTGAGGTCAACCCATCCCGAGATGTCCAACAGGCAATGGAGAAACAGACATCCGCAGAGCGTCGACGCCGTGCGATGATTCTCGAAGCACAGGGTGAACGTCGCAGTGCTATCGAGAAAGCACAAGGTGACAAACAGAGTAACATCATCCGCGCACAGGGTGAAAAGCAAAGCCAGATTCTCGAAGCACAGGGTGACGCGCTTTCGACTGTCCTTCGCGCAAAATCCGCTGAGTCGATGGGCGAACGCGCTGTCATCGAAAAAGGCATGAACACGCTCGAAGAGATTGGCAAGGGCGAGTCCAATACGTTCGTGCTCCCGCAGGAACTTACCTCGCTTGTGAGCCGCTATGGCAAACACCTGCAGGGCAGCGACATCAAAGAGAACGGCCACATCCTCGAAGCGCTTGATTTCGACGAGGAAACTCGCGAACTGCTTGGACTCGATAATATCGAAGAAATCCTCGGTGAACTCGAAGACGAGGAAGAGGTTATTGACCTTGAACAGATGGAAAAAGAGGCACAAGCGGTCAAAGCCGGTGAGACTTCCGCTGATATCAAAGACCCTGACGAAATTATCGACGAGGAGATGGGCGAAGAGTTCAACGCGGCTGAAGATGGCGCGAACTAACCCCTGAAATACCTGCCTTCTGCTGTCTCTTTCACGCTTCGAAAGCCATAGGACTATTCATACCAATATCCGATATGCAACAAACCGTTCAGGAGCGTGTTCCAGAGGTAACTGGTGTGTTGAGCGTCGTCTCGCTTGCACTCGTGTTCGGCGCTGTCGGCGGCTACGTTCCCGATGGACTCCTACCGCGCGTCGACTCGCTGCTTTCTGCAATACCACACCTCAACGCAGTCATCAGTCTCACCGCAATTGTGACAATTCTGTATGGTGTCTCTGCCATTCGAAACGGGAATCTCTCTCGGCACAAGCAAGCGATGCTCGCAAGCACAGCACTCTTTGCCGGGTTTCTTGTTCTCTATCTCTACCGTGTCTCGCTTGAGGGGCCGAGCTCCTTTGACGGGCCAGCCACAATTCGGAACTTCATCTACCTGCCGTTGCTTGGGATTCACATCCTCCTCGCGGTGGTCTGTATCCCATTTGTCTACTATGCACTGCTTCTTGCAGGCACACACCCGATAGAACAACTCCCGAAGACAGCACATCCGTGGGCCGGGAAAATTGCCGCATCACTCTGGATTATCTCCTTTGCACTCGGATTTATCGTTTATTTGATGCTGTATATTTTGTTCTAGTCGTGAGGGCTATTATTTTCGACACCAAAGAACGAGTATGCCCCGAAAAGAGACAGAATGTTATCACTGCGGTTATATCGTTCGCTGGAACCCCGAAACGTTGGAGGGGCCACGAATTTTCTACGACGAAGGAGTGTGTCCAAGCTGTGAACAGTCATTCGAGGACAGAGCACCAGTCTCTGCACGCCGCGGAAAAAGTCGACGGTGAGCTCCGTGAGTGAAATACAGTTCAGGCCCTACCGGTCTTCCGACAGCGATGCAATCCTGACGCTTGGCGAACGAGCACTCATCGATGCAGGTATCGACCCTGCTGACATTCCCGGCCGTGAGGATTTGCTCGACGTGAAAGGGTCGTATGACGACGTTGGCGGCGGGTTTGTTGTTGGAATCGTCGAGAGTCCACCGGCTTCACTCCCGACAGAACTGCAGACTGAGGATGGATGGCTGGTGGCGATGGGTGGATACCTCCCGAACGAACACGGCTACGAGGACGAACGGACGGTTCCTGGTGCTGTTGAACTCCACCGGATGCGTGTCGCTCCCGCCTGTCAGGGTGAGGGCTACGGCGTGAAATTGCTTCGGGAGTTAGAAACCCGTATTGCTGGGGCTGGCTATCCACTCATCCTTGCAACGACGAGCGAAAAACAACAGCGCGCGCTCGATTTCTATCCTGCACAGGGATATCAGACAGTCGATTCATCGGACCGGAACGGATATACACTGGTGCATTTCGAAAAGCCGGTGGATGAACTATCAGAAGTCAGCTAATCCGCAACGATTGTCGGCTGATTTCAGGAGGGTGTCAGGTTGAACTTCTCCGCAGCAGTTCGCATATCCTTGTCACCGCGCCCACAGAGATTGATGAGAATTGTGTCGTGTTCGTCATTCTCGGCAAGTTGAATTGCAAGTGCAATCGCGTGACTCGGCTCGAATGCTGGAATGATTCCTTCCGCCTCGGCGAGTTCACGGAACGCAGCAAGCGCCTCGTCGTCAGTTACTGCGTGGTATTCCGCACGATTGCTTGCTTGCAATGCAGCGTGGTCCGGACCGACCCCCGGATAGTCGAGTCCTGCACTCACTGAATGATTCTCCGTCTCGTCATCGATGACTTTCGTCAGTGCGCCCTGGAAGATCTCCGGTTCGGAATCCCGGTTTGCCGCAAGCGGTGCGGAGTGATGCCCTGAATCGAGTCCTTTTCCGCCCGGTTCTGCGCCGTACAGAGCAACGTCCTCGTCGTCGATAAACGCATCAAAGAGACCAATGGCGTTTGAACCGCCGCCGACCGCGGCGACACAGGCATCAGGCAGGTCGCCGTGCAGTTCCTGAATCTGCTCGCGGGCTTCTTCCCCAATGACGGACTGAAACTCACGGACCATCCGTGGGAATGGGTCCGGGCCGACTGCGCTCCCGACGAGATAATGCGTATTGTCCACGTTCTCAATCAGGTCTTCCAGTGCAGCGTCGACGGCCTCTGCGAGTCCCTCGTTACCACGTGTGACCTGTTTTACTTCAGCACCCATCAGGCGCATCCGGAAGACGTTCATCTCCTGTCGCTGGATGTCTTTCCGGCCCATATAGACCGTCGTGTCGAGGTCGAGCAGCGCACCGACCATCGCTGTTGCCGTCCCGTGCTGTCCCGCGCCCGTTTCCGCGATGAGTCGTTCCTTCCCCGCCTGCTTGGCGAGCAGTCCCTGCCCAAGCGTGTTATTTAGCTTGTGTGCACCGCCGTGTAGCAGGTCCTCGTGTTTGAGATAGATGTTTGCATCGTAACGCTCGGAAAGGGTTTCTGCGTGAAAGACTGGCGTTGGCCGTCCGGCAAAGTGACGCAACAAGCGCTGGAACTCCGCCTGAAACTCTGCCGACTGCATCGCGTTGTCGAATCCCTCTGCGAGCTGTTCGAGCGGTTCTTCGAGCGGCTCCGGGACGTGTCGTCCCCCAAACTCCTCCGATGAGTGGTCCGTGGCCATACGTGTACATATCTGTTCACTCGTACTAAAACACGTCCATCCGACACTGACCGTGTTGATTGCCGTCGACAGCACCTTCTTCAGGTGACTGTTTCACCACTGGCTAGTCCTCTGTGGGCGACCCTGCGTGTCCACCGGATTGGTCTCTCTCCATCGTCGCGTGATAGGCTTTGATTCGGCGCTCGACCAGCGTATCAACCTGGAAAAACAGCACGACAGCGACAAACAGTGGAGCAATGAAAAACCAAACACCAAAATGAGACAGTTCCAATCCACTGGCGATAGCACCAGCCACGACGAAACTGAAAAACAGCGCAAGGACTGTTAATAGGTAAAAAATCCCTATCTGGCGGAAGATGTTCGGCGGTTCCACTGCGTCTGAAGCGTTCTCTGGAGGGCGCATACCTAACAGTACTCCTACAGATTATAATAAAAGTATTGGATTATAGTAAAATTCTCAAGGGCCGACTGTCTGCAACCAGTACGAACGATATCGAGAATTAACTCGCGTCTTCGATGGCCGCGATTACCTCGTCGTAATCTGGTTCAACACCGGGGTCATCGGAAACCCACGCATACGAAATTTTACCGTCCGCGTCGATGACGAACACGGAGCGTTTGGCGACCCCATAGACACCCAGGTCATCAAAGTCCATACGCACATCGTAGGTGTCAATCACCTCCTTGTTGCTGTCGCTAATGAGGTCAAAGGAGAGGCCGAGTTTCTCGCGGAACTCGTTGAGTGCGAAGGGGGAGTCGACACTGATGCCGTAGACCGTCCCACCGGCGCTTGCGACATCTTCGAGACGGGATTCGAAGGTATTCATCTCGTGACTACAGACGCCGGTGAATGCGCCGGGGAAAAAGGCCAGCACGACTGGTGCTTCGTTCTCGATAGCGTCTGCCAGTGAGAATGTTTCTACTTCGCCGTTTGCGAGCGGTGCGGTAAACGTCGGTGCGTCGCCACCTTCTGATACCATATGGGTCCGTATGGGGGCCGAGGGCATCATACTTATGGCATCGGAAACTGAGGGAATTGCCGATTTCGAACGCTACATTCCTGCATCGTCGTCTTCGTCGTAGGCTTCCTCGTAACGTTCGAGCGACGCCTCGAAACTCTCCGTGGCGAGTTCGATAGTCTCTTTCATATCCACAATCGGTGTCTCGCTTGCATCGACACGAAGGTCGTCATAGTAGGGGGTTATCGATAGCTCCTCCGTTCGCTCGACGCGGATTGCCGCACTCTGGACTTGCAGGTCGGTTCGTTTGTCACCACCCTCGTTTTGCCCCGCTTCGAGTGCCGAAGCCAGTCGAACGGCGAGTGGTTCATCGTCATCTTTCGTCTCCTCGTATCTTTCCGCGACGGATTTGATGACTGACTCGCCGGTGAGCAAGTTGCCAGCTACCGTGTAGTTGTCCCCCTCGATGTGACCATACCAGTCTTTGCACTCCTCGCCGGAGAACACGAAGGTTCCATTGCTGTCGACACCATGTAGCTGGCGCATCTCGCGTCCGTCGTCGGCGTTCAACAACGCTTCGAGTCCGTCATCAACTGAAAGCCCGTCCGCAAGGTAAGATATTCCCTTTCGGCCGAGGTCGACGTTCACGAAACTCTGTGTGGCAACCGCGCCGTGTTCGTTGGCAAATGGACAGAGCGTTCCGACTCCTGCCAACCGCGTTGTGACGGCAACACCAAACCGCTCGTGGCTCTCTCCCTCGTCGTTTTCGTATGGTTCGCGGACGCAGATGCTGAATGTCATGGCTATACAGTGGTATTGAGGCGCAAAAAAGCTCCTGACACCGGAACTAGAGACTCTTTTGTTCGCCCATCCCGAGCAAAAAGACTATAATTGGCAGTCGGTAACGGTAGAGTAGAAATGGCAAGCACACTCGTGCCCCTGTTCGGGCCAGTCCCAGGGGGAATGGAGATGGTCGTCATCCTCCTGATAGCAGTACTGTTGTTCGGCGCAAACAAGATACCAAAGCTCGCACGCTCGACCGGACAGGCGATGGGAGAGTTCCAGAAAGGGCGACAGCAGGTCGAACAGGAACTCGAAGAGATCGAAGAGGCGGCAGACCCGGACGCAGAGATGGAGTTCGAAGAGGACGACGACTTCGGCGTTGACGATGACGACGAACTCAACCTCGATGACGAGCAGGAACAGGTCTAAACTACCGACGTTTGCTTTCACAAACTCCGGACCAACGCTTCTTGAGTGGTACACTCACGCCGTAGATGAATAGCGTATAACCGATAGTCTCGCTGATTCTCGTGTTAGCTCCGGATACGGATAACTCCGGAGCGAAACACTTCCTGATTTGGGATAATATATTCTTCGCCGTCGGTTTCGATACGTGTCACGAACATATCTACTTCCTGTACGATGCCGCGTTTGTCGTCAATTCGAACTTCGTCACCGATGCTGTAGGGCTCAGTCAGTAACAGGAAGATACCCGCTGCACTAGCTGCAAGCAGGTCTTTGAACGCGATACCACCGAGAAAGACCAGTCCGAATGCGAACGCACCGAGCAGGATAAGCAGTGCATCCGTCGCAATTCCGACCTGTGCAAGCGCAATCAGTGCTGCAATATAGAAGATACTGTATTTGACCAATTCCGGGATGATTGCCACTTCTGGTAACTTCACCGAACGAAGTCGTTCCTGCACGATAAGCTTCGCCTTATCGCCGAGAATCAGCCCGGCGATGATGGCAAGGATAGCAATGAGCAATCGCGGTAACATCCCGGTTATCTGTGCGAAAAAGACCTCAACTTCAAGCAATCGAGCCACCTGGAACGCGAGGATGATAGTAAAAAGATAGACAAACAGCGCAAGCAACTGTCCGATAATTCCCGCTGTCGACGTACCAAATCGGTTGACGGTCCGTTCGAAGGTGGTCCCCTCAACGGCATCTCCGAGTCCTGTCCGTTCGAACGCACGGTGGGTCCAGCGCCACGCGCTATATGCGACGATAGCTCCCAGAATCAGGATGAGTAGTGCCAACGCAAAGGCTGCTTCCTCGGAGAAGAAACTCCGTATCAGCTCTGGCCACTCCACTGGCATTTAGTATTCCTCCGGGTCCAGTTCGAGTATCAGTTCGCCGGCTTTGAACGCACGGACCATTGCATCGCTTTCTGAGAGAACAATCGCAACGGCATTCGTATCCCGGGTGATTGCACCGGCGGCCATATGCCGCGCGCCGAGTCCCTTCGGAATGTCGACACCCTCAGCTGCCGGTTCGAGATATCGATATGCCGAGACGATTTTCCCACTGTCGGAGATGACGAACGCGCCATCTAGCCGTGAGAACTCCTTCAACATGACGTTCACAATCGGGTCCCCGACGTGGACATGTGACTTTTCGAATGGGTTGTACGAAAGCGGTCGGGATTTGTTCATCACTTTTCCAGCATCGCCGACAACGAACAACGCTCCAACTTGTTTTCCTTTCTGTCCTTTCTTTCCGAGGTCGATGGCCACTTCGAAGACATCGCGGACAACATCAGCATCTGGGCGTGAATTAACGAACAGGTCATAGACGCCTGTCTCGGTGAATTCATCAGCTTTGACGCGAACGACGGTATCTAACCTGTCCTCGTCGAACGACTGGGTAAGACAGACAACTTCGTTGTCAGGTTCGATAAAGTCGTTATCGAGGGCACCTTCAAGCCCAAACCGGATTCGTCCGTTCACATCAGTGAACTTCAGTGGTAACAGGACAAAATTCTCCGCGTTTACGGTGTTCTCTTCGGCCACAACTACTACCGGTTTTTCTGTCTCTTCGAACCGGTCGTAAAACTCGTCGCGCTCAGTAAACAGCAGTACAGCATCGATATCAGCGATGATATCGCCGACAGTCTCTTCAAGGCCGGTCATTATTGTATCAATCCATCCGACAGGAAAAAGTGTTGCGCCGCGTCAGCCAGCCGTCTGCCAGCTGGCAGACGGGGACTGGTATCCGAACAGCTGAAACGACGACTCTTGATACTGCTTGATATTACTGCCCACACTTGCTCGCCACCCTGAGGTGGCGAGATATTCTAAAGGCTTCGGCATAGTAGTATGAGTCCGTTAGATCCGTCCGGTCGTCTCTCCAATCGGAATTCGAGAGGTTGAAACGAATCGGTATCCGAACTCGGGTATGGCCGAACGTATCGACGGTAACGCCGTCGCCGAGGATATTCGCTCGGAGCTCCGTATCTGTGTGGAGACGCTCACAGCGGCAGATGTGACTCCAACGCTTGCAACAGTTCTGATGAGCCCTGACCCGGCAAGCGAGACGTACGTCTCAATGAAGCAAAATGACTGTGAAGAGTTGGGGATTGATGCCCTTGATATCGAGATAGCTCTTGATGCACCCGCTTCTGAGTTGTTCGATACGATTGATGAGTTGAACGCTGATGACGAGGTTAACGCCATTCTGGTCCAATCCCCGGTACCAGACCACGTCGATTACCGCGAAGTTATCGAGCGGATTGACCCCCAGAAAGACGTTGATGGGTTCCATCCGGAAAATATCGGAAAGCTCGTTGCTGGCTACCCAGTGTACAAACCCTGTACACCACACGGGATTCAAAAGCTCCTCGAAGCGACGGATATCGAGACAGAAGGGAAAGAGGCAGTGGTCGTTGGTCGCTCCCGTATCGTCGGGAAGCCGATGGCAAATCTGTTTATTCAGAAAGCGACAGGCGGAAACGCAACGACAACGGTCTGTCATTCACGAACGGAAAACCTTGCCGAGAAGACGCGTGAGGCAGACATCCTCGTTGCTGCAGCGGGCGTTCCGGAACTCATCGACGGGTCGATGGTCGGCGAGGGAGCGACGGTCATTGACGTTGGAATCAACCGCGTTGATGCCGACACGGAAAAGGGCTACAAACTGGTCGGCGATGTCGAGTTCGAGACAGCAGCCGAGAAAGCAGGTGCAATCACACCGGTTCCCGGTGGTGTCGGTCCGATGACTCGCGCAATGTTACTGTACAATACGGTCAAAGCAACCAGTTTGCAAACCGGCGTCGACGTGACGCTTCCCTAGGAAACCGGAATCTTTGCGGCAAGCGAGTCCATTCCTTTTGTTATGGACAAATCGCTGATTTCAGAGTATCTTGCGTATTACGAACAGACCCAGGGCGTGTTGCCTGAGCGATTGTCGGAGTTCGGCGACTGGTATCGGGAACAGGGACATCTCACGCGCGAGCAACTCTACGAGATCGCCTACGAATCCTCTACCCGCAGCGCCTATCACGTCAAACAAAATCCGAAAGCACGGTGTCGCGAAGTAACTGAGAACGTCCGAGTGGTTTCAGGAGATTTCTCGAAAATTCAACTTCTGTCTGGGTTACGTGGCTTTAAAGCCCCGACGGCGTCCTGTGTGCTCACTGCCCTTTCCCCATCCGAACATGCGGTTGTCGACACACGTGTCTGGGCTACACTCGAACGGTTTGACTATCTTGAGGGACGCAAAGAGTCGTTCGATGCGGCAGATTACGTGGTTATGATAGAACCGATTCGTGAGATTGCAGCACAAACAGGATATTCGCCGGAAGAAGTTGGATACGCGCTGTTCGCCTACGACGATAAACACCGAGAAGGCACGCTTCACTAACTATGGTCATACTACTGGACGTAAGCCTTTAAACCATCTCGCCACCCCGGGGTGGCGAGTATGTTTACGAAGTTACGTCCGGCAGTATCAGGCGGCTGTCTCGGCACAGGCTTCGGTAAATAACTCAACACCAAGGTGAATTTCTCGCTCGGTTACATCAAGCGGCGGGAGCAGGCGAATCGTCTTGGTCCCACAGCCGATAACGAGCAATCCACGCTCGAACGCCGCCGCCTCGACGGCATCACGCAGGTCCTGTGAGGCAAACTCGACACCCAGCAGTAACCCTTTGCCGCGGACATCCACGACGCCGTCCGGGTCATGCTCGGCCAGCAGGTCTTTGAACAACTCGCCACGAGCGACGGCATTTTCACGCAAATCATACTCCTCGATAGCATCGAGGGTCAACACTCCCTGTGCGGATGAAAGGATATCCCCCGCACCCCACGTCGAGGAGAGCCGACTCTTTTCATCCGGGAAGACATCGCTTCGAGAGATAGTTGCCCCAACGCGGAGCCCTTTTGCGCTTGCGATGACATCCGGTTCGAACGGATAATGGTCGGATGCCCACCACTCGCCGGTACGGCCGACCCCGGACTGGACCTCATCAACGATGAGTGGAATATCAAACTCCGCTGCACATGCTGCAATCTCCGAGGTAAACGCATCGCTCGGGAACCGATATCCGCCTTCGCCCTGAATTGGCTCGAAGATGAGACCGGCGACTTCCGAGGGGTTTACATACCCAGAGCCGTCTGCGAGCATCTGTCGTAGCGTCGACGTATCATCAAAGAAAAACCCACAGTCACACGTCTCAGTGGTACAATTACGGTCCGTACAGAACGGCATCTCCTGGACGCTTGCAATCTCTGGAAAATGTCTTCGATAGACTTCCTTCGACCGATTGAGAGAGAGTGTTCCAAGCGTCCGGCCGTGGAATGCACCTTCGCACGTGATAACGTATTTCCCGTGAGTGAAATCGTAGCTGATTTTAAGCGCATTTTCGACGGCCTCTGCACCGCTGTTCGAAAGAAACACGGTATCCATGTCGTACTGCGAAGAGATATCCGTCAGTCGGTCCATCAAATCTGCCGGCCCAGGTAGTCGGTCGGTTTCGGAGACTGCTGCTGCCGGCAGATAAAAGTCCTGTCCGGCGATTTTGAGTGGATCTATGATGTCAAACGCAGCTAGTCTGTCGAGTAGCTTTGGATTATTATAGCCAAGCGGCATCGCACCAACCTGTCCCGTGAAATCCATCAACACGTTTCCATCAATATCAGTACAGAACGGACCAATGGCGGGTGCTGTGTGGTCCCACACGAACTCGTAAATATAGGTACTCGGTGCGGCAAACTGGTGATGGTACGACACAACATCCTGTGCATGCTCGCCAGGGAGGCTATCTACCTGCGGTTCGACGCTGTCGCGGTCCATACTACCTTCTTCGGAGACCGCTCATATAATTCCAACTACCGTGTTTCGGTTTCTCCACTTTAGTATGGGTGATGTTGTACAATCTATGAATATATCACACTGAAATAAAAGTTGATGGTCAGAAAAATCCAATAATGTGGGAAAGTGGTAAAAAAGATGGCTAAACGTCAGACGTCGACGTACTGGTTTTCCCACTCGCGGCGTGCTTCGATTTCGCGTCGGCCACGGCGTGTTAGACTGTAGAAGTTTGTTCGACGGTCGCGCTGTCCTTTCTCGACGAGACCTTTATCGACCAACGTATCGAGATTTGGATAGAGGCGCCCGTGGTGAATTTCTTTTTCGTAGTACTGTTCGAGTTCCTGTTTGATTGCAAGCCCGTGGGGCTCTTCACGTCCAGCGATTACATAGAGGAGGTCACGCTGGAAGCCTGTCAAATCATACATTGTTTGTGTCCACAAACAGTTACTTGTCTGATTCTAATAAA
Organism: Halobacteriaceae archaeon Tc-Br11_E2g27; assembly: GCA_001564135.1. Classification (GTDB taxonomy): domain Archaea; phylum Halobacteriota; class Halobacteria; order Halobacteriales; family Haloarculaceae; genus Halovenus. Next base: position 12,888 of record LKNH01000031.1, read on the forward strand.
TATGTCGTTCGCTATACGTCTCCCTCAGATGGAATGAGAGTCAGTGGATTGCCAAAGAACTACTATATTACAGGGAGTAGCCAATTCCTACTCTATACAGTTCCTACAGAGAAGCTCTACTGATTTGTGAACTATATCATTTAGATACACATTGGATTATGGATAATATAATAATCTTTACTATACTGTCGAGAACTCCAGAAACAAATATAACCAGCAAACTGGAACTACCAGGTTTCGATATATTTCTGGATATGGTTGTCCATTCGCCGTTTATACCCTGCTTGCCGCGCAAGTCGGTCCAGTTCGCGGGAAATTAGCGTCCCGTACTGCATGGCTTTCTTACCTCTGAACGCGAGTTCATCCGGAAGCCATCCACGGACTGCGTGACGGAGAGCAACTTTTCGGTGCTGGTCGTTGACGAGTAATTCGTCCGGAAGGGCTAACGCAGCCTGAACGACAGCATCATGGAGCAATGGTGTGACCGGTTCCACACCAGCGGCTCGCAGTGTAAGCACATCCCGCTCAAGTTGGTCCGGGAGCGTGTCCATGACTTCCCGGCGTGCACCTCGAACAGTCTCCGCCTCGACGCGGTGGTCGTCCGGCGCGTTCTCCACTTTGGCGTAGCCACCAAACAGCTCGTCTGCGCCCTGCCCGAGCGCGACTCGGTCGAACCCGTCGGCGGAGATTTGCTCGCCCACAAAGTATAGGCCTAGCGCAATCTGTATATCCATCGCGTTTGTTCGACCGAGTGCCTCAACGACAGGTGGTATCGCCTGCTCGATATCCTCGTGTGTTAGAATAACCTCTCTGAGCTCCATTCCGAGTAAATCAGCCGCTGTTCGGGCCGCTTCAAGATCGTGACTTTCCGGAAAACCGACGGTATACAGGGGGACTTCCAGTTTTGCGGCCAGCAGCGCCGAGTCTACGCCACCGGAAAAGGCGATTGCTAACCCATCAGTGTCAATACTCCCAACAGCAGTTTCGATTGCCTGACGGAGCGTCTCTATTGCACTGTCGTGGTTGGTTTCCGGTTCAACCGTTGGAACCTTCCACCGCTGGCTCGGCGTCTCCTGGTCAGGACCGAAGATACAGCCAGCAGGAAACGAGACTGGCTGTTCCAGCGTCCTTCGCTCACCGCTCCAGTCACCGTTCTCTGGTTCGTAAAAGAGTGGCTGTCTGCCAAGCACGTCGCGGACGAGCATTCCATCAATTTCACCAGCAAACCCTCCTGTTCCGGGTAGGGGGTCACCGGTCTCAACGGCGCGGCGGACGGTCTCTCTGTCGGCTTCACGGATAGTCATTGGCTACTTGTTAGCTTCTTTCGGAGTCGACGGCGAGCGGTTCCACTTGCCTGTCGGACAGTAATCGGCAGCGGTGTTCGCTGTCCCTTGACTGTTGTTCGACCGGAACGAATCGCATCCAGCACCGATTCGACTGTCGGTTCCGCGTTGATTTTGGTAACTGCTCTCCCTACCATCTCGGAGACGTGTGCGTCGCTCCCTGCCGTCTGTGGCATCTCAAGTCGTTCGGCAAGTCTCTGCGCCTTTCTGTTTGTCCATCCCGTCAGAAACCGCGAATTGTAGACCTCAATTGCATCGGCAACGGTCAGTTCCTCTTCGGGCACGTTTGCAAGCACGCCTTTTCGGAGACGCTGATAGGGATGTGGCACGACTGCAACACCTCCCTGTGAATGAATCATTGCAACTGTCTCGACAAATGGCTCACCCGCAGGGACAAGTTGGTCAACTCCCAGCGCCAGCACATGCCCATCCGAACTGGATATTTCGATTCCTGGGATTGCCAGCAAGTCGTACTCGGGGGCCACTTTGACGGCGGTCTTGCTTGCCTCGATAGCGTCGTGGTCGGTGACGACGAGACCGTCTAATCCTGTGTCTGCTGCGGCTTCGAGCAGCGAAGGGACCGAGTCAACCCCATCGTGTGACCGCTCGGAGTGACAGTGCAACTCGAATGAAAGCACGAACGCAGGTTCGGTTGTGACGGGCAAAAGCGGCCCGGTCTGCCCCGCTCGAAAGACACTCATAGTATCGGACTCACTGAAAAACCGATGCCACAGTTCCCCTCACCTGCCTCCCAGCACGTCGTCTCGGCGGACTGCCAACGCTGTCCGGAACTCGTCTCCGCACGGAACTGTATCTCGTGGGGGAACGGACCGCTCGATGCCTCGCTTGTGGTCGTCGGCGAGGCACCAGGTGCTGGTCATTCCGACGCTGAGCAATGGCAAGGTGGCAACTGGACAGGAATGGCATACACGTCACGACACTCCGGTCGAACGATTCGAGCGTTGCTGGCCGATGCTGGATTTGGGGCCGACTCATGTTACTTTACAAACGCGGTCAAATGCTTCCCCAGCGATGGCGAAGGCAGCAACCGCGAACCAACCTAAACGGAGCGTGAAAACTGCCGCCCCTATCTCCGAACTGAAATTGAGACTGTCGACCCGACCGTAGTCGTCCCGACCGG
>LKNH01000032.1 GCA_001564135.1 Halobacteriaceae archaeon Tc-Br11_E2g27
CCGCTCAGAGAGCGTTTCCGACAGAACGCTAGCCCTCAATCTCATAGTGTACGGTGACGCGACACTCACAAGACAGCTCTTACAGACCGAAGGATTCGGTGAGGCAAACTGGGAGGAACTTGATGAGAACGAAACTGATGTTGCACCGACCGATGTCACGTTCAATCAGAGCGGACTTGGGCTGGGTGACGCAGACGGTGCACTGCGATTTACCTACGTTGAGGACCCTGACGGAAATGGTCACTGGCTTGATGAGAGTTATCAACTGAAAGATGGTACTTATCTGGGCGCACGCCATCATTTGCGTGCCTATGAGGACCCACATGCGGGTGAATGGACTGTCTTCCAGGGCCACTCCGAACACTGGGATTGGTTCCAGATTCGGCACAACGTCCACTCTATAGAAGAAACTCAATCTACGGTTGAGTTACATTTCATTGATAATCCGCTGGTTGAGAATCTGGTTCGTGACAGATGGGGGAACGACCGAAGTTCGGATTCGGATGGCTGGGCAACAACAGTTGAACTTGATGAGGAGTTTGCCACTATATTGCTTGGTGCTATCCTGATTGCCTCAATACAGACTGCTCGGATGCGGGAGTTTGTTCACGATGAAGACGTGAAACTGGTCTATCAGGGTGCGTTCGTCGTGGCCAGCCTTGTCGCGTTGATGATATTTGTGCGACTTGGCGCTATCTGGGCAGAGGGACAGCTCCCAAATATCTATCCAAATACCGTTGCGGCATTGTTCTATCCGTTCTTGGTCTTTGGAATGCCTATCGCGGTCTATCTATTAGCTAGACCGCTTGATAGGTTACCAGCCTTTGCAGCAGGCTCGTCTGGCTTTTTCATCGCCCTGCTGGTCGATTATACCTATTTGCAAGTGACTGCACTCCCGCTTGATACGTTGCTTCAGCATGTCGCACTAGCAATTGCGCTTGGCTTTATCGCTGCGGGTGCATCAAAAACAGCCAGAGATCCGAAAACAGACCTGGGTTACGTTCGTACGGGCGTCTTACTCTGGATAGTGGCAATCGCTATGCCACTGTTGGTGCATATTCCGTTTATATAACGCCTTGTCACCTGTCCTTATTCTGCCTGTGGTTCGTCCGGACTGGTGTATGGACGTTCCCACGTTGGAGTAACACGACTGTATATAAGCACACCTAGAAAGACCATGAAGTAAAGCAACCAGCGGTGATAATCAATCCACTCGAAAATCGTTACTGCAACGATTATCCACGTCGCAAGAATAGCGCTGTCCACGAGAATTCTACCGCCGTTGTGACGGAGATACTCTTTCAGCCGTTTCCGGCGTGTCTCAATCCGTGGGTGGTCTGACATAGTAGTCGTCTGTTGTCCGGAATATACCTCTGTTTACGTATAGCTTTTTGGTTGAGGGGTGATTCATACTGCCGGACGTAACTTCGGAAACGTACTCGCCACCCTGGCTGGCGAGATGGTTTAAACGCTTACGTCCGGTAGTATCAGCAAACCTGACTAGAACTGGCAGAGAATATCGAGATTATGCGCAATTAACGTTAACGACTCATCAGCAATCTGTTGCTCCCGTCTCTCTACCCATTCGTCGAGGTTTTTCTTCTGTTCCTGGGTGAGTGGGAGTTCCGAGACGGCATTATGAATCGTGGAGACCAAGAAGGCAATGACCGCTTGTTCTTCTGCAGGATATGTCCCATCAACTGGTCTAATAATCCAATCGGAACCTCCAACTGCAACGATATCACCGCCGTATTCGGGGACCAGTTCGAGCAGTTGACGTCCAGATTGTGGTCCTCCTGCCCGCTGGGCCATATGTCGATGGTAGTTGTCAGTAACTATGTCGTCATATGGGTGTGTTGGGGAGAATCCGGTAAACCCATCGAACGTAATTGGCGCGTACAGTAACCCTCCTGGCGTGAGCAGGTCACTAATATGTGAAAGTACATTCCTGAGCGAGACAAGATCCAGGAATGCGCATGCGATGATTACATCTGGCTCTCCTGTAACGTTGAATGCATCCTCTTTTTCGATCGAGAACCGTATCCGCTGACTGCCCCGAATTGCATGAAATCTTCCATCGGCTGAGTCGAGCTCTTCGACGGTATATCCCATGCCAGCGAGTTGTTCTGGAATCCGCTTTCGAGCACGTTCAACGTGTGAGGTTTGTCGCTCAATTGCTCGATACTCTACAGAATCCGGAAGCATATCCCACTCGATGAGTCTAAGTGGCATTGTTCCAGTCCCCGTGCCGAATTCGAGAATTCGAAGGTTCCCCTCCGTTCGTGCCTGAACAGTATCCCTGAACGCCGTAAGGACCGTTCTGTCGAGTGAGCGGTCGTCAACGCTTCGTTTTGCGGTGAGATACTCTAATTCATTCATCTCAACTCACCACGGAAGATTGCGACTCGCTTGAGAGGGTCTCCTCGTTCGGTTGGACAGTGTTGATGGAGTGAAGAAACTCCCGGATACGCGAGAGTGATGACTGCCATGTCGGGTGAGCCTCGGTCCGCTTGAGTGCGCGTCCTCCGAGTGACGCAAGTGTCTTTCTGTTTCGCTGAACCAGATTCAGTATCGTCTGGATTTGCCCTGAGTTTCCGGGGTCAACCAGGAAACCTGTACGTCCGTCGTCAATATATTCGCTTGCGCCGCCGACAGCCGAAGCAATTGGGACAACGCCGTATTCCATGGCTTCCAGATAGACCATTCCAAACGATTCGTATCGAGAGGGGACAGCAAGCACGTGCGAACGTCGTAGTAACCGAGTCAGCAGGTCATTCGAAACTGGTCCACGAACGGTTATCCGTTCGCTCAATCCAGACCGTTTGATTTGCGACCGAACACGGTCAACGTAGTCCGGGTGTGCATCCAGATTGCCAACAATGTCGGCATTCCACGCCCCTTCAACCCCATTTAATGCCTTTACAAGCGTGAGTGTCTCTTTTCGTGGGGAAACAGTTCCAACGAACAGTATCTGGAGAGGGTTCCCGTGTGCTCTATTTTGTACATCCCGCTGTGTAAGAGCCGCCCCCTCCGTTCGACCACCGGGATAGGCGACCAGCGAGGGAACATCAGCAAGTGCTTGGACCCGACGCTTTGTGTTCGCACTCGTACAGATTGTCGCATCGACGGTCTGGAAATACGACCGTTCAATTTGTCTGACGAACCGACGAGTCCTCCGTCGCGGTGGTCCAGAGCGTAGGAGATGGACCAGTGAGACGATCGTTCTCGGTCGTTTGAGTCGGTGGTTTACTCGCCACAGTGTCGGATGGCAAAGCTCGTCCTGTAAGAGAACATCATATGGGCGGTTGAGTCGTCGTTGCAGCGACCGGGAAAATCCTGAGAACAGGTCCACGGGGTAGGTCCGTTGTGGAAGCGATATCACATCGACGGTATCTCCCTGTTTTCGGAGATATTCGACGAGTTTGCGGTCGTACCGGTAGCCACCGGAGGTTTGCTCCAGACTCCCGTAAACGACAAGCCCGATATGCATCGTCACAGCCCAGTCCGGTATCCGACGGTCGCAACATCGTCTTCTTGAACAGATATCTCAAGTTCGGTGGCTGTTGCAGGGGACACATGTTCGAGAACGCGGGATGCAAATAGTCGAGCAAGGTGCTCCGCACTTGGGTTTAGCCCTTCGAACTCCGGGAGGTCGTTCAACAGTTGGTCACGGAAGAAATCGGCCGTTATATCCATCCCGTCACTGACCCTATCGATATCGACAAGATAGCCGAATTCGTTGAGTTCGGGTCCATGAAAGGTTGCTTCAACAGTAAAGGTGTGTGAGTGGAGTTCTCCTTCCGGCCCCGGGTCTGGAACAGTGAGATAATGCTGGGCGACGAAGGTTCGAGAAACGGAAACACGATACATACCAACACCTTGACTGGCAGCGTAAAAAAGACATGCCCAAACGACCAGTGAATACCTCGAAACTATAGTATCACGAATACGATATCAGCCGTACGAGAGGAGCACCTGAACGACTTCATCGGGAGCGTTGTCGAGAAGTTCGTATGCCTCTGGAGCATCCTCAAAGGGGAACTCGTGTGTAACCAATCTATCAAGCGAAAGCTCCGCAAGCCAGTCCCAGGCGACGTTATGTCGACGCTCGCGTGACCAACGTCCTTCGTGTTGTGGCGCAATCGTACTCACCTGACTACTTTCAAGAGACAGTCGATGGCGATGGAAGCGTCCGCCAAACGACAGGGAGGCGGGTTCGGTTCCGTACCAGGAGCCGACAACAACTCGTCCATCGAACCCAGTTACCTCCATCGCGTCGTCAAGGGCGTCGGGATTGCCCGAGAGCTCGAAAGTGAGATCCGGGCGACCCTGTGGTCGAATTATCTGTTCCTCGAATGCGGTTGTATTTGGGTCTACCGCGTAGTCTGCGCCCAACTGCAACGCGACCTCACGCCGGGCTTCGATGGGTTCGACGACGGTAAGCGAGTCAAGCGGCATCTGTGATAAAAGCGCCGTCGTCACCAACCCAACAGTCCCTTGCCCAAACACAGCAACCCGTTCACCGATTGTTGGCTGTGCGTCAAGAACGAAATTAACGGCTGTTTCCATGGTGGCCAACAGCGTTGCACGCCGCATACCGATTGCTTCTGGAATTTCGAGCAACGATTCTGGGTCGGTAACGAACCCTTTTTCGTGTGGGTTATAGGCAAAGACGCGCCTGCCAAGCCACTCTTCCCCGACATCATTCCCGCACTCGACCACCCTACCGGTCGTTGCGTAACCATATCGAGTCGGATACGACAGGTCGTCAACAAGCGTTTCTACAGGCCCATCAGTTTCGAGTGAATCGGGTGCTTCACCGCGATAGAGAAGTTTCTCGGTCCCAGAGCTAATGGCCGAAAACGCCGTTTCAACTCTCACACTCTCGGCTGTCAGTGAAGATGGTTCGCGCTCTCGCAGTTCTGTTTGGCCGGGTGCCGTAAAGTAGAGTGAAGTGATAGACATCGTCAACCAATTATTGCAATCGAGAGTATGTTGGCTTGCTTATGCTTATATCTGCCGCCTCGCGTGGCTGTTTCTGGCCCAAGGTATTGTTATACCACTGGACGTAAGCTATTGCATACTCTCGCCAATCCCTGGTGGCGAGTATGGTACCGAAGTTACGTCCGACAGTATTAGTCATACCGTTGTATCGGTAACCAACAGCCAGTCACGAACAAAACCAAGCATGAACGGAATCATTGCTGCGGAAGCAAGCCAATACCCTATCTGAGACCCAAAGGCTGGCGTAAGCAGCACAAAGACGACAAGCATCATCATTGCGCCCAGCATGCGACGGCTCTGTCGAGGGGGAAGTGGGTAGACGGACAATTTACGAACTCGTCGAAACGCAATCCCGAGGACGAACACGTACCTGGCCATACCAACCGCCAGAAAATATGCTGGGGCCGTCCCGAACCTGACTGCAAGCAGTGAACCTAGCAGTAATGCGAGCGCATCGATTTCGATATCGAGACGACCACCGAATGCTGACGCCGAATCTGTGGCACGTGCCACAGCGCCGTCGACTGCATCGAACAGCGTTCCAACTGCAAACAGGAGTGCAGGAAGCCACACAAACACGCTTTCTGGTTGACCAGTAATAACGAACCCTGCGAGGAGGACAATTGCAGCCCCGCGTAACACGGTAATCAGCGTTGCGAGTGTAAACGGCTGTGGCCCGTTTTCGGCTGTGGTCTGGGCGTGAACATGCCGAAATATAACCATTTCAAGCGCAAGGACAACTCCAATAGCCGCCACGAACGGAAGGCCTACCGGCCAGTAAACCACCAGTCCCGCTGTAACCGCGACAACAACGATGGAACTGGTCAGCGAGGCCAGGGTCCACGGAGTAACTTGTGCAGTCGCCAATCTCATGATGACTCACGTGAGAGCAATACAAGGAGAATTCCAATCAACAGCAGTTGGACTGTCTTATCGAAGGCCTCGATAGGTGAGATGTCCTCGACTGAGGCAGGTTCGTTGATAACATACCAGAGCAGTATTTGACTGCCGACGAACGGAATACCAACTGCGATGATGAGTCGTCTTCGATAGTTGAACAGAAGAAGCACGATTGCACCCGCAAATCCTCCCGCGGCAAGTACAGAGGCGACCCCGAGCGGTTGTGTAATCGTCGCAAGGCCCAGTATTAGATGTACTATCCCGGTCAGGACAGCCAACACGATTCCCACCCAGTGTAACGCGGTGAGCGAACTCGTCTCAAGGATGGGCCGACCGTTTTGCATTATAGCGTGTTACGGTGGCAATCCCCTTAATTCCAGTTGCAAGCCCGTTATACCGGTCGACGGAACAATTGATAGTTCTCACGCAGGACGGGTGGTGACGACTCTATCACAGCTTCCGTCGACCGGTATAGTTTGTGTACCGGCACATACTGGGTACCAAATATATAATCAAAAGAGTCAATCGCCCAACACCCGTCAAACAGTGTGTGCAGACCGAACGCTGGACCGAGAGATACCAAGCAGCGACCGAGAGGTTGCCGAATCAGATACGGCATACAGCCGCACGATTATATTTTCAACTCGCCCGGTTCAATTATGAATACCATCTCCTCACGCGGACTAATCAAACGCCGGCGGGTCAGTTCCGGAGTTACGAGCTACTCAATCGCCACGGAAACGATAGCATGCTTGCGGCGATGGCCGAATTCTGTGGCCCTGACGCAACAATCTATGATATCGGTGCCAACGTGGGGATATACACACTGGCGCTTGCCTCAAGTGCCAAAGGACGGCGCTTGATTGCGTTCGAGCCAGCACCAGTCACTGCCGAACAACTCCGTGCTAACGTTGGCTGCAACGACCTTGAGAAACAGGTCCATATTCACCAGTGCGCACTCGGTGGGACTGACGATGAACGTCCGTTTTACGTCTCGACGCTGCCTGAGTTATCGGGATTTGACCGACAGAGTGCAACCCGATGGGGTGCAAGCGTGGCTGAAGTGGTTTCGGTTCCTGTTCGACGGCTTGATACCATCCAAGAGACGATGCCAGCGCCTGATGTTATAAAACTCGATGTTGAAGGAGCCGGTCCTGAAGTCCTCAGAGGCGGACAGGCAACGATAGCAGAGGAGAGGCCCGTTTTCTTCATCGAACCTCACGAGGAAGAACTATCTGAGACACAGGAGATGCAGTCGATATTGCTTGGACATGACTATCGGATTGAACAGTATGATGATTACTGGCGCTGTCTGCCGGTATAACGAGAGGAGATTTGCAACACTGTGAGCGGATTTGGACCACAGCATCCGCCGAGCGTAGCGAGGCGGTTCACGCGGCGCGAACGAAGTGAGCGCCGAGTAGTTTTTCCCCAAGTTTTTGCGAGGAGTGGTGGGCGAGCGGAGCGAGCGCTCCCGACGAAGTAAAAAGTGGTAGTGCGCGGGACCGGATTTGAACCGCGAGGACTTCGCTTCGCTCGTCCTCTGGGCCGCAAATCCCTTTGCGCATACATGCCTCTCACGTTCGTTCGAGGCAGTATGCGCGGGACCGGATTTGAACCGGCGGACCCCTACGGGACAGCGTCCTAAGCGCTGCACCTTTGGCCTGGCTCGGCTACCCGCGCGCGTACTCTGTTTGCCGGTTTCGTGCACCGACAGATGTTCGTTATGGTCATGAGTTTATAAACTTATCATGTTACGAGGCAACCTGTAGTGGAGCTGCTTATAAACAAAGTGATTTCCCCGCAAGCTGGTATTTACTATTCACTGGTACTGCGTCTGCAAAACTGGGAATCGAATTTCCAGATACCAATATACGCCCACCCTAAAGACCACGAATTCTATTTTTGTTGACGTTAGCAGAAATCAACCTGCGGCGCTCATAGTGATTGTTCTGATTATTTTCGTGCCTACAATAGGCAGCCACCTGCTTTGGAGGCTCTCACGCAGAAATTGGTACTAGCCGGCGGTAAAGAGTCGCAATAATCACTATCGGTCACTTATTTGTTCTATCTCTTTTGCAAGCGCTACATCGTCTTTCAGGCTACTAATATCTATGATAACCCCCACAAAATGGGTTGGATTGTCCCGATAATAGATACCCATTCCTGTTTCAAGTACCCACTTCTCCGTATTATCAGCCGTCTGAAGCCGGTATACCACCGAAAAAGCTTCTCCGTTCTGAAGGGCTTGTTGTGATATCTCAGCAACCCGCTGGCGGTCATCCGGATGGATGAGGTCAAATCCAAACGTGATGCCGCCGACAATGAACGCATTGGGGTCATATCCCGTCAGTTCTCGGCAGTGATTGCTAATGAACTCAATTGGCCATCCCGGTTCGTTTCTCGATTGATAGACTGTACAGGGCAAATTGTCGATAAATTCCTGAAATTGCAATCGCAATGGCTCAGTTCCGAACTGTCTCGTATGCAGGGTAGACGATTCTGAGTCGTTCGCCGCCTCAAATTGCATCCGGTCGATGAAAATCTCACCGTCAGCCGTGACAGTAACCTCATGGTCTGGCACTGTAAATGTAAGCTCTCCAGTCATTCGCCCGCCAACCGTTTTTGTAAGTAACTCCGGGTCGACGAAATCGCTCAGCGAGTATTCTAACTCCTGAGGGTCGACTCCCTCAGCCTCGGCTAACGCTAAAATAACATCGTATATAATATGCTCACTCTCTGTCATATTCGGTATAATCACTTCCTGTGCGTGCTGGTTCCAGGAATTCGGCACCGGCATCTTTGAGTAACGTTACTACCCTCGCAATTTCATCGAATCGCGGGCCTTGTTCGACGGTAAACGGTTCTGTTTCCCACTGAATATAGCCTGCTTCTGCCAGTTCAGGGAGATGTGAATGTTGCAAGATGGTTGTTAGCTTTTCATTTTGGTGCTGGTCTGCTGACGGATACGCAGACACAGGCAACGGTAGGTGCTGAGTCTCTGGTGTAGCCACCAGCGACTCAATTATCCGTCGACGGGGTTGGAACGAAAGCTGGTAAAAGATGTTATCCCACCCCCCAGAGTCTAGTTTATTCTCCTCGGTTCGATACATGGTCCATCAAGGGAGATTATGCATAGTAAAACTGTCGCTCATTATTTCATTTCAATATACAGATTCTGTATAATTAATCAACTAATAGCTGTTCGTTACTGTTCAATACATTCCATATCGGGTGGGGAAATTGGGTCTGTCTCTCCCCACGAGTGGAACTGAACCGTCGCACCGTCATCTGATTCGAACCGAATTGGATAGCCTGTGTCCGTGCTCAAGTAGAGCGAACCGTCATCAACATTGAACAGGTATGCCTCTTGTCCATCGATACTAACAATTTCCGCTGCGGTAATATCTCCCGATTCCTCAAGTAACCGTTCTGGTTCGAACAGCTCATCATCAGAACTCCCCGCTGGGATAAAGCACTCCCCATCAACGACGATATACTCATCCGTGCCGATTCGGTACACTTCCATATCCACATCGTTGACTGACCATGAAGTGTAGGAATCATTTTCATGGAACACAACGGTGCCGTTTCCGAGTGGGACCACAAGCTCCATCGCATAGGACGATTCCCACTGAAGAACGTCTGAAAGAGATTGTCCATTGACTGATTCGTCATCCGGCTCAGAGCTATCGGAATTGGTCTCCTCCGGTTCATCATCCGTTGCATTATCGTCTTCACCATCTAAGCAGCCTGCTAGCCCGGATACAGCACCGACAAGCGCAATCTGCAGCAACCGTCGTCGAGAGTGAATCAGACCGTCAGTGGTGGTATTCATAGTACGCGTAGGCATCCAAAGGAGATAAGGATGCTACGTGACAGACAAGAAGCCAGTACGCCGATTTCACACAGTATTTATTATGTTCTGACGCTAGCTATCTCTGTGTATCGCGCTCGCGACGAAGTGGATAACGCAGAGTGGCTTGAGCAACTCGAAGACGCGGCAGACCGTCTCGAACTCTGTACCGAAGCCCGCTCTCGTGCTCGTGATATCTTTCTCACGACGGTCTCAGAAGAGCGTTCAAAGCAAACGACACTTGCCGCCTCGCTCTATGTTGGCGCGCTTGTCGAAAGCGACCAGCGCTCACAGACTGCCGTTGCAAACGCTGTTGGTGTTTCGCGGCTCACTGTTCAAAAATACTGGAAAGAACATCTCAAAGCTGCTGGCTTAGACCCGCCTGGTTGGTAACAATCAAAACTCCGTACAGACTGGAATGCCCATCGTATCGTATTCACCCATCCGTTCCATCACATCCGGAACATCTTCGAGACTGCAGGTTTCCGAGATAATTGCGGATGGGTCGATTTTCCCACCCTCCATCATCCGGAAGATTTGGTCGTATTCGTGTGGTGGCATCCCATAGGAGCCATGAAATTCACGTTCATCCTGAACGATGTTGTCAACCGGAAGCGAAACCTCGCCTCCTTCATCAGCCGTGGTCATGCCCAGCTGCAGATGTTGCCCTCCCGGCGCTAAACAGTTGACAGAGTCCTGAATTGTCTGTGCAATGCCGAGCGCTTCAACAGATATCTCGACCCCACGGCTACCATCAGTTATCTGTTTGACTGCCTGCGGAACATCCTCCACTGTTGTTGAATCGACAGTTTCGACGGCACCGAGTTCCCGTGCTTTGTCGAGTTTTTCCTCGACAATATCGATGGCAATCACATTCCCACCGAGTGCGCTGGCAACGTGCACAGCCGAAAGGCCAACACCGCCACAACCATGCACTGCAACCCAGTCACCAGGCGAGATATCCACTCGCTGTGAAACCCCGTGGAATGCGGTTGCGAACCGACAGCCAAGGCCTGCAACATCTTTCGCATCGATGTCATCCGGAACCTTGACCAGATTCTGGTCAGCGGTCCGTACAGGATACTCTTCTGCAAATGCACCGGGTTGGAACCGAACGAATCCCATCGGAACGGAGCGTTCACAAATGTTCGGACGGCCAGCCTGACAATATGGACAGGTCCCGTCACTCAGGTTGAACGGGTTCGTCACGCGGTCACCTTCGCTGAAGCGCTCGACGTTCTTACCCACTTCAACAATCCGACCAACTGGTTCGTGCCCAAAAACGAGTCCAGGTGTGGGCATCATCCCTATCCAGCTCCAGTCACCTTGCCACGCATGCCAGTCACTACGACAGATACCACAGGCCTCCGTCTCAACCACAACCCCATCATCGTCACAGTCTGGCCGGTCAACCTCTTTCACCTCAAGCGGTTCTTTTGCCCCCTGAAAGACTACTGCTTTCATACTCCAAGCTCTGTGCTCGATACACATATATTTATCGGATATAATTTATATTTTATTTTATATTAGGTGAGACTAGTCGATACCGGAGAGGGGAAGACACACGTTCAATCTACACTGTATGTCAACTACACCGAAGAGAGTGACCAATTAGAACTTGGGAATATCACCGAGACTAACGTTGATTGTCTTCGTCTGAGAGTAATCCTCAAGCGCTTCTTCAGCGAGTTCGCGGCCCATTCCGCTTTCCTTATAGCCACCGTGGGGTGCGGGTTCTAGCAAGTCATTATATGCGTTGACCCAGACCGTTCCCGCCTCAAGCTCTGCGGCAACCTCGTGAGCATCGTTGAGGTCCTGTGTCCAGACTGCCGCGGCAAGGCCAAAGTCGGTGTTGTTAGCTCGTTCGATGACCTCATCTCGGTCGCTCCATTCGAACACCGTTAGCACTGGCCCGAATACCTCCTCACAAGCGACCGTTGTATCGTCATCGACATCAGTCAGTACCGTTGGCTGGACAAAGGGTGCCCCAGCAGTATCGCTTGCTTCATTCCCAGCAAACGTTTCATCGCTGTCGTTGCCCGCAATGACCGTTGCCCCATCAGCAACAGCACCCTCGATATACGACTGGACATCCGACTGGTGGTCGTGGTCTATCATGGGCCCTATATCAGTCATCGGCGCAAGGGGGTCGCCAACTTCCAGCTCCTCAATTCGTTCCGTCAACATATCGAGGAACTCATCTTTGATATCCTCGTGTAAGAACAGTCGCGAGCCAGCAGTACACTGCTGTCCAGAGTTAAAGAAGATACTCACTAGCGTCCCCTCAAGTGCCTTCTCCAAATCCGCGTCGGGGAAAATTATGTTCGGGCTTTTCCCACCGAGTTCGACAGACACTGGAGTGATTGTCGGTGCCGCATTTTCGAGGGTTGCAACGCCTGCGCCTTTGGAACCGGTCAGCGTTACTTTATTGACATCCTCGTGTTTCGAAATTGCTGACCCAACCTCGCTTCCTGGACCCGTCACAATGTTCACTGTGCCGGGTGGCAAAACCCTGTCACAAATCCGGATGATTTCGAGCGACGACAACACCGCTTTCGAAGCTGGTTTGAACACCACGGTATTGCCAGCAGCGAGTGCAGGGCCGAGCTTCCAGGCGACGAACATCGCCGGGAAATTCCATGCAGAGATTGCCCCGACGACGCCGTATGGTTCACGCCGCGTGACGATTCGTTTATCATCCCCTGACGGAACAACCCGCCCTTCGTTTGCCGTCCGTGCCAGTGCGGCGAAATACCGGAACTGTTCGAGCAATACTTCGGAGTCGACAAACCGAGAGTGCATGTTTGGTTTGCCGGCCTCCAGACTGTCCAGTTTCGCAATGTCGGTCTGTGCATCTTCAAGCCGTTCGACAATCTCTTCGAGCTTTTCCGCTCGTTGGCGCGGAGAGAGTTGTCCCCATGTTCCTTCGAGTGCATCCTGTGCTGCTTCAACCGCTCTGTCGACATCTTCCTGTGTTCCTACCTGCACAGTTGCCAACGTCTCGCCAGTCGTCGGGTCAATAGCGGGTCCGGTTTCCCCGCTGGTCGATTCGACCCATTCGCCGCCGATGAGGTGGCCATACTCCTCTTTCGACAGCACTGATTCGGCCTGGCTTTGGTGTTTTTCGCGGATTGCGTCCGATACGTCGTACCGTTCAAGCTCGTAGTAGCGTTCTTGCATTGTTCGTTAGATTGTTATTCAGTACTCAGTGCGCTCCGGTCAAGTGTGATTCCTAGCCCGGGGTCATCTCGTGGAGTGATATATCCGTCTTCGACGGTAAACGGCTGTTCGATAACTGACCCCCACGCTTCAGGAACCCACGGCGGGTCAATCGGGAACTCACACCACGGACCGTCGATAGCAACAAGGACCTGCATATTCGCCGCAAACCCAATCGCGTTTGTCCAGGTGTGTGGCACAAATTCAACGCCCTGATTCCGTGCAACAGCAGCGACTTCAGTTGCCTGTCGGATTCCCGTCGCAAGGGCTGCATCCGGCTGTAAGACGTCGACTGCATCAGTATCCAGAAACCGATAGAGTTGGTGTGGCCCGTGATTGAATTCTCCACCTGCTATCGGAATATCTGTCGCCTCCCGCAACTGCGCATACCCCTCGTAATTGTGCCGTGGAAGTGGCTCTTCAAGCCAGCCGATATTCCCGATTGCTTCGAGTTCCCGTGCGACCTGTATTGCCTCGCTGACTGACCAGATTGGCTCCTCGTCCATCACGGTCACCATCCACCCTTTGTTGGCATCGACCATCAGCGTCAACTCGGGGAACGCCTCACGAACCGCCCGAACAACTTCGATATCATCGCGCTCGGTAATGCGGAGTTTGACGGCCTCGAATCCCTCCGAAACACGCTCTTCTACATATTCGATACGTTCGTCGGCAGGGAGCTTCTGTCCGGTGCTCGCGTATGCCCGAACAGGCTCTGCACTCCCACCAAGCAGTTCGTAGACTGGTTTGCCGGCTGCTTTGCCAATAATATCCCACAGCGCTAGTTCGATATGCCATGAGCGTGGACCGATGGTGTGTATGCTTTCTAGTTTTTTGATTATCGTATCAAGGTCGTGTGGGTCCTCACCGATGAGAAAAAGGCTCAACACCTCCTCGTAGTCAATACCACCGGCAAAGCTGGGACTTGCAGTGATGCCTGTTATCCCCTCGTCAGTTTCAATTTCGAACACCTCAGCCTCATGCGTTCCCTGTGGATAGCCGGGAATCCACGTCGGATAGAACGCTCCATCCAGTGGCTGACTGACATGGTGTTGCGTGACACCGGTTATTTTCATCTCATCTGAAAGACTAGTGGAATCTACCTAACCGTTAGGACGAATCAATGCGGCTATTCAAAAGGCCCCTCACAAAATTGGCTTATTTTTCCCAGTAGTCAAAACCGAACACAATACTCAACAGGAACCCGACCCAACAGAACATAATGGCCGATTCGACCGATATACAGACGGAATCCGAGGACAGCACGGCCGCTTCTGCCGCTGATTCGGTCGACCCAGTCTCACTGTCGTATCAACATCCGATACTCCTCTTTGATGGCGTCTGTAACCTCTGTAACAATTCGATTCAATTTGTTATCGAACATGACTCAGACGCAACCTTTCGCTTTGCGCCGCTTCAGTCACCGGTAGCACAGGAACTGCTTGATGAATGTGAGTACAGTGGCGACCGGTTCGATTCGGTCGTGCTGGTCGAAAACGGAACTTGTTACGCTAAATCCGACGCGGTCATTCGGTCTGTGCGTCACCTGGGGGGAATCTACCGATTGCTCAGTCCCGGTCGATATGTTCCGCGATGGCTCAGAAACCGGTTGTATGATTTCATCGCAAACCGTCGGTACGGGTGGTTTGGCAAGCGCGACTCCTGTATGATGCCAACGCCGGATATTGAAGAGCGGTTTCTTGCTGGTGGACCGGGAGGCGATAGCTGAGTTCCAGCGCAGTCTTACTCGCGCAGTGCGTCCTCTCGTTCGACGCTTTCGAGCGTTTCTTCTTCGATATCTGTCGCCACAACGGCTGGTTTGTACGCCCCACCATCAAAGAGGTCGTGGTCGCTGATTGAGGATTTCACATACCGGCTGAACGCCCGTCGTTCCGGTGGGAGATGGCCATAGATGATTTCCTCCTCAACGAGGTCATAGACAGGAATCCGTGGCGTGAGGAGTGTGTTCTCACCGACAACACTGTTTTCGCCGACAACAAATCCGGAGGTCACTCGACAGCCAGCACCCAGCGAAACGCCATCCTCGATAACAACTGGGGCGCCCTCGACTGGCTCTAAAACCCCGCC